>CAYFQZ010000646.1:0-7980 GCA_964345305.1 uncultured Ignavibacteria bacterium
AGCTGGGCGACAATGTAGTTCTGTTCAGTCTCAAGGAGGGTTCTCTGACCACCGGCTGGAGCCAGCCCAAGGCTTCCAAGCTAAAGCTGATGGGAATTTTCGAGACCGGGATGTATGAATATGACGCCTCTTTGGCTTACATCTCACTTGCCACCGCTCAAAACCTCTTCAACCTGGGAAGTCGAGTCACCGGGCTTCACGTCAAGCTTGACAACCTGTACCAGGCGGCCAACGTGGCAAAGGAGATCGAAGAGACACTAGGCTATCACTTTTACGCCCTGGATTGGATGCACATGCACAAGAACCTCTTCTCCTGGATGCAACTGGAAAAATACGCTATGTTCATCGTGCTCAGCCTGATCGTGGCTGTTGCCGCCTTCAACATCATCAGCACCCTGATCATGGTGGTGATAGAAAAGAGAAAAGACATAGGTATCCTCAAGTCCATGGGAAGTACCAACACCAGCATCATGCGAATCTTCATGTTTGAAGGGCTGGTGGTGGGAGTGGTGGGAGTGGCTCTGGGCAGCCTGTTCGGCTATCTTCTTTGCTGGATTCAAAGAAGCTTCGACATTATATCGCTTCCTCCCGAGATATACTTCATAAGCTCTCTTCCCGTGGATATGCGTCCGCTGGATTTCATCCTGGTGGCTGTAGCGGCAACGGCCCTCACCTTCCTAGCTACGGTTTATCCCGCCCGCAGGGCCGCCCAACTTTCGCCCGTGGATGCCATCCGCTACGAGTGACTGCCAAGTCCTACCGGAGTCGTCCAAGAATAAGCCAAAGCTGCTGCGCAATCCCGCTGGTGACGGATTGCCGAGAAAGACTAGTTACCTGGCTGGCCTGTGCAGGGGTTCACACAAAATTGCGTAGGCGTGTGATGCTTTTGGAGTTCACTTGCGGGCCGGGTCAGTGACCCGGGGCTCTCCTGCTGCCCCACCTATCTTGGTGGCCTGTTCTGAGTCGGCGGATTGGCGGGACAGTGATCCGGATTCTCGCGGAGCTGGTAGGGTGATGGTGAACGTGGTTCCTTCTCCCGGTTGGCTGTCGACGGTTATCTCGCCGTTGTGCCTGGAGATGATCCCATAGGCCACGCTCAGCCCCAGGCCGTTGCGTCTCCCCCGGCTGGCGCTGAAGAAGGGTTCGAAGACTCTGCTTCTTATCTCCTCAATCATCCCCAGCCCGTTATCTGTCACCTTGATCTGCGCCCTGTGTCGGTTCATCCTGGTGATGATCCTTATGTTGCCGCCGTTCGGGAGAGCATCGATGGAGTTTTGTATCAGGGTGGCCAAAACCTCTTTCATTTCCGAAGCATTGCCTCTGGGGTTGGAGAGTTCTCCCAACTCGGTCTGTATATCTATGTGTATGCCCTTGCGCTCTGGCTCGTCCTTCCATCTGTGCTTGGTAGCTTCCACCGTCTCCAACACCAAGTCATTCAGATCGATTTCCTTGAGATCCTTTTCACAGCTGGTCTTGAGCGCCTTGGCGAACTTTTGTATCCGGTCCACCGTCTCGGTTCCGTCGCTGGCCAGCTGCGCCACTGCTCTGAGCGATTTGCGCAGGTTATGCCTCTCACTTTCGGGGATGACCAGTTTCCCTATATGCCTCAAGAGCAACTCGGTCCTGCCCAGAATGGAGGTCAGGACGCCGTTGAAGTCATGCGACATGCCGCTGGCCAAGTTCCCCAATGCCCTCAGCTTCTCCGATTGAATCAGCTGATCGTGAGTGGCTTTCAGTTCCTCTATGGTGTTCTCCAGGGTGGCAGTCTGCCTTCTCAGCTTGTCGTAAAGCTCCACTTTCTCGATGGAGGTGGCAGCGTTTTCGGCGAAGATGGAGACCAGCTTAAGATCCGCCTCGGTGAACTTCTTCCTCTTGTCAAACAGGTTGACGTTCAGAACCCCCTTGGCCTTGTTTCTTACCATGAGGGGCACACACAGGCTGGAGGCGATCTTCCTCTCCTTCTGGACAAAATCGGGGAACTGGCTCTCATTTAAGTCCTCGCCCAGATGCAGAGGCCTGCCGTGCTGCATTACCCATCCGGCCACACTCTTTCCCACCTCAACCTCGGCGTTTTTGACCAGTTCGCTTTGGGGACCCCACACGGAAACGCAGCGCAGCCTATCTATGCGGGGATCATACAGCAGCAGCGAGGACTGATCACCGCCCAGCGTCCGCAAGGCTTTGTCGGATATGGTGTCCAGAACCCCGGACAGCTCGGTTTCCGAATTGACCAGGGTGGTCACTTCAAACACCGCCTCCAGTTCGGCCAACCGCTGTTGCAGAAATTGAGAGGCGACGCGCTGGGCCATCAAGTCCCTTTGAAGCCTCTTTATGTCCAGCTCCTTTAGCACCACGTATCCAATGAAGAGCAGCGAAAGGGCAACGAAGCCCAGAAGCAGAAAATTGAACATGCGAGCGTCTATGTGGTCCTCGTAAAGCTTCTGCAGATCAGAGTAGAATATCACCAGAACGATGAAGGTGGCCAAGATCAGAAACACGGTGAGCATCAGACTCCATATCTGCCAGTCGCGTCTCTGAATCTTTCTTAATTCTGCCTCGAAGTTATCCATCTTAGGTCCATAAGGCTAGAGTAGATCTGAGGAACCAGCGCACACCAGTACATTGCTTTGTATCGGCACGAAGCCGGGCCACTTGAAGTAATGAGGGCAGGCATTGGCCAGCTGGGCTGTGCACAAACCAGCTGGAAGTCGGACTCGACGACGGCGCTTTCGAACGGGTGCTTCGACCGGACCGATGCGATCCGTTCTGCGAGGTTCGGGAGGGTCTTGGCGGCGGTCTGGGGTATCGGGAGCCTGCGGGCTGAATCCCGAATGCAGATCCCCGTTGGGAAATCTGGCATCTAAGCCTGCTCAGACTGGGATATCAAGCCTCATACGGCCGACGGCGCTGCAACTTCTATCTCCCTTTTCACCCCGGCCTCCACCTTCTCCGGAGCAGGGAGGGTAATGGTGGCGGTAGTTCCTTTCCCCGGCTGGCTGTCTAAGGCTATCTCTCCGCTGTGTCTGGAGATGATGCCCCGGGCTACGCTCAAGCCGGTCCCACTTACTCCGCCGTTCGTCTTGGTGGTGAACAAGAAGGGCTCAAAGTCATTGCTTTTTGTCTTCTTGCTCATCCCCGCCCCGCTGTCCATTATCTTTATCTGGACTCTGTTGCCAGCCATTCCGGTGACGATCTTTATCTTACCCCCCTGCGGCAGAGACTCTACGGCGTTGAATATGATACTGGCAATCACGTCCTTTATCTCCTCAGGGTTGCCCAGGGGGTTTAAAAGGGCTTCCAGCTCAGTCTCCATTTCTATCTGAACCCCTCTTTGCCTGGCCCCGTCCTTCCATGCATGAGCTGTAAGAGCTATGGCCTCCTGTACCAGGGAGTTGACGTCAAGTTCTTCTGCTGCCTTCTCTTCGCCCTGTTGAAAAGTCCTTGCGAACGCTGCCACGTGCTCGGCCGTCTCGGTTCCTGCGGCGGCAAGCCGCTCCGTGCCCCTCAACAGCTGGAGGGCTTCCTCCCTGGTTTCTTCCGGAATAGGTGCCGTCGCCGTCACGTCCAGAAGCGCCTTAATCTTGCTCTTGATGCCGATCAGTATATCCCCAAACTCGTGCGCCATCCCGCAGGCCAGATTGCCCAATGCACACAGCGTTTCCGGCTTGGCGGACCGGTCCTTGCTGGCCTTCAGTTCCCTGACTACCTTCTTCACCGTGTTGGTGTGCTTCTCCAGTTCCTCGTACAATCCGGCCTTGTCAATGGCAATGGCGGCATGTTCGGCGAATATGGATGCCAGCTTGGCGTCCGAATTGGAGAGTCTCCTCTGGTGGTCAAACAGCGAGATGTTCAGAACGCCCCTGGCTTCGTTCGCCACCAGCAAAGGCAGGCACAAACTGGAGGAGATATCCTTATCGCTTTTGATGGACCCATCGAACTCACTCGCGCCCACTTCGCGGTTCAGATGCAGCATCCTGGCGTTCCTTGCTACCCATCCAACCGGGCTTTTCCCGATCTCTACTGTGGCGTCCTTTACGACGTCGCTCTGGCCACCGTGGACCGACACGCAGCACAGCTTATCCAGCTTGGGATCGTAAAGAAAAAGGGAACATTGGTCGGCCTCAAAGGTCTTGAGGGCTTTGTTGCAAATGCCGTCCAGCAGCTCGTGCAGTGCCATTTGCGAGTTAACCAAAGTGGTCAACTCGTGTACCGCCTCCAACTCCTTTATCCGTCTCTCCAGCACCTGCGAGCTTATCTTCTGATGCACCAGATCCGTCTTGAGCTTCTTCGAGGCGAACTCTTTAACCGCCAGATATCCCAGGAAGAGAAAAGCGAGGACGACGAAGCCTAGAAGTAGGGAGTTAAACAGGTATACGCCTACCCCTTCCTCGTAGATCTGCTCGAGATCCGAGTAGAAGAACACCATCACCACCACGAACGCGGTGATCAGGGCAATCACTCCCAGCACCAGCGTCGGCATCAGCCAGCCGCGTTCGCGCTTGCTTCCAAGATGCTTTCTGCCTGCGTTCATATCTTGAAAAACGTGAAGCCCTACAGTAATATTTTCGACTGGGACAGTAGAACCTTTAGTGGGAACGGCCCCCATCACCTGGCCCGGCTCTCCTTGCCAGGTCGCGTTGATTTCTCAAAAAGTAAGAAACGGGGAGATGTGAAAGAAAAGCCTACCTTTTGGCCAGTTGTATCGTCTCGATCAGAAGCGGTATCAAAATGAGCTGGACGGCGATTCCGGGAAGACCGGTGATGAAGGAGACTTTTACAAACTCCTTCGGCCCGTATGGAAGGGATAGAAACAGCCCGAAGACGAAAAGCCCCAGAGCAAAAGCCAAACGGCCCAGAATCATCGCAGCCAAGAGAGAAAGAAGGGGGAATCTGATCATCCTTATGAGAATGCCGATGGAGACCCCATAAACGGGTAACTCCAGGCTCATCAGGGGGACGGCGTAGGGCGGGGGCATGCCGGTGAGCAAGAAGCTCATACCCGGACACGCCAATCCTACGATCAGCCCGCTGAGGGGCCCCACGAATACCCCTGCCAGCAGCACGGGGATGTGCATAGGCGAGAATATCCTCCCGCCCAGGGCAAACTGGTGAAAGACGATGGGAAGCACTATCCCCAGCGTGATGAAAAGAGCGGTTAAGGTTATCTGTCTGGTGGTTAGCTTCATGGCGCTATCTCCTGGCGCTGGCCAGATAAAGGTCGGGCCGGTCGATGATGTGGACCTTCTTAAGCCCGGCCCTCTTCATCATGGCGGCCATCTCCCGGTCAGGCGGCAAAACGTCGTTCTTGACCGCTCCGCCGGCCGATCTATGGTGCTCGGCCAGCTTCTCTTTCCCCATAAGGTGGGCGATGTAAAGCCGTCCACTCCTTCTCAAAACCCGGCTCATCTCGCCTATGGCTTCCCTTTTGTCACATACGTGCGCGAAGGTACCCAGGCAGGTTACGCAATCCATGGTCCGATCCTTGAAAGGGAGAGCCTCAACCGAGGCATTGATAAAGCAGATACCGTCCTTCGCCCCGGTCCGGGCAGCCTCACAGATCATGTTCCAGGAAAAATCCACCGCCAAGATCTTTTTCCCATCCTTTGTCTTTTCCAGCAGAGAGGGAAGCAAGACGCCGTTGCCCGTCCCCAGGTCCAGAACCCGATCCCCGGGCCTGAGATCGAGTCTACTTGCCAGTCGTCTGATCTCCTGCTCATCGTTTTCATGATACCTCTCATCCCAGCCCCGGGCCTCTTTGTCGAAAAACTCTCTTCTGCATCCGCCGTTCATATCCGACCGCCTCTTCGGTTCTATCTGGCCAGCCTCGCCTTCGAGCGCGTCGCTTTCCGAGGCGACCACCTTGTTTTCGCTGCCCCTTACCGCTAGGGTTACCGCAAGAATAGTACAAATCCAAGGTTTTGTAAAGGAATAAAAAGGCTCCCGCCGAAAAGCGGGAGCCATACATACTGATGCAGAGACAGAGCCGGATCGATCGGACTCAGCATGATGCAGGAGGAGCCGGACCTCCCCGGAAAAGAAAGTTGAGCAGGAAGATCACATCGTCCAGATTCACCTCTCCGTCACACGTGGCATCACCGGTTACCAGGGGATCGGGGACCGGACCCCCTTTGTAGAGATAATTCAACAGGTACAAAGCATCTGCTACATCAATGATGCCGTCCCAGGTGGGATCGCCAATCTTGTAACCGACATCCCGGGCCACAGTGAAAGCAGTGGCCAGGCACATCTTCACCACCTCTTTCATGTAGTCGAAGTCCAGGCTGTCCACCGTGTCATAGTTCTTATGCCACCCGCCGTAGAAAAAATCCCCCTCGGCAGCGAAAATGGCATCATAGCCCCACTGGTAAAAGGAGTAATGGTCGCTTCCGCTGGACTGGCCACCATAGTAGGGATTCAGATACGTGTACGTATTTGCCATATCCATCATGAGGTTGATGAACTCCATGGCGCTGGAAGCGCCGATGATTTCCACGTCCTGGTTGGCGTCCACACTGTGTGCGATCATGTCGGCATTGATCATCAGATGCACGTCAACGTAGTGGTAGTAAAGCCAGTGGCAGAACCAGTAGCTTCCGATGAGCCCCTGTTCCTCCTGGGCAAACGGCACGAAAGTCACGGTGACCGGAAGCGGGTTCTCGGCGACGATCCTTGCCATCTCCAAAGTGGCTGCCGTTCCGGTGGCGTTGTCGTCTGCTCCCGGAGCCCAGACGTAGGGATTGGTTCCGCTCCCGTATACTACCGAGTCATAATGCCCTCCTACCACTATCACCTTATCCGGTCTGGACGTTCCCACCACCGTGGCCACCACGTTCCATTGGTGCGAATCCTCGTTGAAGTGATTGAGCCACAAGCTGTCGATACCGAAGCTGGCAAACTTGTCATGCAGCCAGTCTTTCGCCGCCAGGACCGAGTCCGTGTAGGAATAGCGGGTCTGGAAATTCTGCATCCTGAGGGTCCACTGGTAAAGAGAGTCCACCGAAATCAGCGAAAGCAGACTGTCTATCTCCAGACCGTAAGCCGAGCCCTTGTGCATGCCGATCCCCGTCGACCGGTACTTCAAGGGAAGGCGATGGCGGAAAACCTTGACGATATGGTGGCCTTTGCCCGCCAAAGACCTGGCATTCTCATCGGAGATCTTCATGAAGTAAGACTCGCCGGCGCTGACCAGAACCTGGCCGTACCCGGATAAATCCACCTTCTCCACCCGCTTGCTTTCGGAAACCAGGTAGTAGCTCTGCGTCCAGGGTTCTTCGTCGATTATCTGGTAAGCCAAACCGGCGTTCTCCAGGGCGGGGAGGCTGGTCTGCTCGACTTCCGCTATCACCAGGTCCGCGTCGGCCACTTTCTGCGGCATCTTGTGATATACCGAAATGTCGAGTTGATTTGCCCTTTGGTAATCGGTTTCGCCGGTCAGCTCCAGCTTTATCAGAACCGGCGCACCAGATGCTGATGGCAACAACCAGAACGCAAAGGACACCACAAGTGCCAATGACAGCGCAATCTTCCCGACTCGCATATGACCTCCTTCACAGGTTTTGATTTACGTAGGACCTCTTTCAAGCAAAAACAACCCGGCTCCGTCAGAAGCGCCAGAGGAGCTTCTTGTGCAGTCCAGGCGGAAACAGACCTCTAACAAACTCAATATAACCAACAAACCCCGTTTGTCAATCCTATATGATAGTCACACGCCGCTCGGGCACGTCCCATCACGAAAAACTGTCCAATCCTCGCACAATCCCGAATCCGACCAGGGGCCCTGACCGGGAATGAACGCCTCTGGTTTATAAACGGCCTGGCTGCTCCCTCCGTTAGAGCATCCAGGCTAGAGCCCGTAGGCGGCCACGATCTCTTTCTTCTTCTTCCCCAGGATATCGTATTTTTTGCCGATCTTGGTGAAGGCCGTGATGGCCTTGTCAAGGTGTTCCATCTCGTGATCGGCCGAGATCTGCACCCTTATCC
>CAYFQZ010000647.1:0-2598 GCA_964345305.1 uncultured Ignavibacteria bacterium
CGCACAGTCTGGCGTCTGTGTGAAAGGGAGAGTATAACATCTGGTGCTTGGCATCGGCATCGACGAATGGTCCCCTCTTGGCGTTGTCAGAATCTGCCGTGTACATTCCATTGGCCGAGGATTCGGGAATCGCTTCCAGGGTTGAAAGATAGGACTGGTCCTGGGGATAGGTCCCGCTGGTATAGTCGGGATCATCGGGGTAGGGATTGACTCCCAGAGGCGTGGGTTTGACCTTCTTGTGGCAGAAATCACACTGCACCCCCTGGCGGTCGTTATTATTCAGAGCTGATCCATCGGTGGGGGTGGAGCGCCCTTCCAGCCATCCCGCGGGTGAATGGCAACGGATACACAGATCGCCGCTCTCAGGGGCATCCTGATTGGCGATTGCCACGGACGCGTAAAAGAGCGGATCCCTTGCCGCCTGCGACATCATACCGCCCCGCCAGGTGAAGGCGGGTTCAACCGCCTGGTCGTAACCACCATGACAGTTGTCGCATTTGTCAGGAGTTTCCAGGTTGCCCGATTCACCTGGCTGGGAGCCGGGCAGGAAGAAATCGTTCAAGGTGGTGGGCACGGGCACTACTGCCCATCCGCTGGCAGCGGCCAGCAAAAGAAGTAAAACGATGAGACTTCTTGGTTGGAACATAAGACTTATCCCCTATTCGAACTGGTTATGCGGAAGATCGTCGCGACCCGCCCGGTGGTCCCCTTTTCATTTCTAACCGGGGCAGATTGCTTCCTACGCTGCCTCTCATTCATACATACGAGACCAACAGCAGAAATTCAGGCAGGAAAGGTTGGAGAGTTCCCTTTTCTCAAGGAGAAGTCGACCAAGGCAGACAGAAAAAACTACGGCCGAACCTACGAGTTAGAGATTCGGCCGGGTCTTTGAAAACTGAACAATTCGATTCGCTAACAGCCGGGGGGAGAGCCTCCCAAGAACAGATAGTTGATAAGGTGAATGACATCGGCAACATCGACTTCGCCGTCGCAGTTAGCATCTGCTGCCGCCAAAGGATCGGGCGCTGCCGTGCCCATGAATAGGTAATTTATCACATACATGATGTCAGCTACATCGACAGCACCATCGCCGTTGACATCGCCACACATAAAAACAGACGCCATCCCCAGATCGGGGTTGCCCCAGAGAGCTCCCCACTCAAACATTTGAAACTCGACTTCGATGATCCATAGTCCGTTGGTGTACATCTCCCTCAAAGCCCATTGATGAGCCTCACCCTGGGTGTAGTCTCCAGAAGTAACACAGGTGGTAAAGAAGTAATCGAACGACTGACTGGAGCCATAATATCGATCGGTCCAGCCACCCGCTCCATAAGCACCCTTTGTCGCACCAAGGAAACCAACTGCGCCCTGTCTTAGCATGGCTTGACCAATGTTAAGATAATCAGTATCGGAGTTGCTGCAGGCATCGGCAAAAACGATTGCTGGATATTCGTCGTTAAGGTAGGGACAGGTGGAGTCGGAGACGAAAGGCCCTCCGCCGGAGTAATAGATGTGGGAGGAGGTGGGCGTGCCGTGCCCAGCCCAGTTAACGAAGGCGAACTGACCCGACGACCACACCGAGCGCACATTGTCATACGTCAGGTTGTAGTCCATAGGATAAGTAGAGTAGCCCTGCTCATACATGCGGGTCATGGTCCAATCCGACATCCAGGGCTGGTCGACCTTGGTCTCCATCAGAACTGCGTTGTCCGTGTCGGGCCAGAAGAAGGCACCCAAAAGAAGAATGTTTTTCTTGAAGCCCGGGTCATTGTTCTGTTCGTAAGCAACCGATTTCTCGCAGATATGCAGAACGTCCGCCGGGCTGCTCCAGGGAATTCTTCCAACGATCACCTCAGAGTAAAAATCGATAGGATCGGAAATCTCACCCCAAAGATGATCCCCATCAGCATCCCAGGACAGACTATCAGGCAGGGAGAGTTCTGCATAATATAAATCGGTTTCTGGGTTTCGTCTGCCCGGCCTGCAACGGCGCATAGGCACATCATCGTAATGACCAACCAGAAGCACATCTTCTATGCCCCACTCACCTGATGGATACTTATCCCTCAGGAAGTTTCTCATCTTCTCAGCCAAATCGTAACCCTCATAGTTGGCATCAATCCAAGAGGTAGTCACTACTTCAACCGTTCTGCCTTTGGAGGCTTCCCAGTTGACCAAAGGCGCTATCGAAGAGGTCAGTGACTCAAGAGTGATTATAACATAGTCGTGAAGGCCTTTAACCATATTGACGTTTCTGGGATACCATCTCTGAGCTTGATCATAATTAAGGATCAATTCCTCTGCTATTCGTTCCGTCCGCGGCAGATTGTCAAGCACAATGTCTTCTGGTGAAAAACCTTCAGGAGAAGTATAGCTTATCTGAACCATGATTTCAGGATAACAGGTTAATTGACCAGACAGAGGATGATAGGTAAATGGAGTGACTCTCACGTCCACCAGGTTATACTTTCTGTAACCAGCGGTACGCACGAACTCTACAACATTTCTCGGATACGGGTCATCGCTTCCATAAATCGAGTTGAAGTTCTCCTCATACATTCTCTTATGTCGTTCATAACTAAGGGGATCTTCCTG
>CAYFQZ010000648.1:0-2751 GCA_964345305.1 uncultured Ignavibacteria bacterium
CTATGATGACTTCATCGTGGGCGCACCTTACAGTTGCTCTGCTGGCAGCTATTTCGGGCGGGCGTATGTATATTCCGGCGAGAATCTGGATTTACTCTATAGCTTCCCTGGCCAGTCCCCTGAGGATCTCTTCGGCTACTCGGTCTCCGGGGCGGGAGACGTAAACAATGACGGCTATGACGACCTGATCGTGGGAGCATACTTGCATGACGCCGGCGGCGCGGAGGCCGGGCGAGCGTATATCTTTTGCGGTGAAACCGGTGCCCTGCTCTGCACCTTTGATGGAGAGGCCGCGTCCGACTGCCTGGGCTTCTCGGTCTCCGGAGCGGGAGATGTGGACAATGACGGCTACGATGAGGTGATCGTGGGAGCGTACCTGAATGACGCTGGAGGCGAGCACGCCGGGCGAGCCTATGTTTTCGGCTGCGAGGCGTACGCGGTCCTTCTGTGCGGCGATGCCACCGGAGATGGGGCAATCGACCTGGGGGATGCAATCTACATTCTCAATTATCTTTTTAAAGGTGGCGATCCGCCAGATCCGATCTGCTCGGGCGATGCCAGCTGCGACGATGTGCTGGATCTGGGGGATGCGATCTACCTGCTCAACTATCTTTTCAAAGGAGGCTATCCGCCCTGTCCGTACTGTTGTCTGGAGTGATCAGGGTGTAGGCCAGGATGCCTATCGAGTTGTGCTAGATCTTGCCTGTCGCCGAGAATGAATGCCTCGGCTATGGATTATTCTACAGAGGCGGGAATTTGTCCCGCCTCTTCGATCTTGTGGTGGGCTCCGCACCCCGCAGTCTGAAGACTGCGGCTACCCGCCCCCTTCTCTTGTTGGCTACGAAGGCCGCCCTTCTTCATGTTCATCTCTACGGCATTGACTAGATATGCGTGACCATCTGGGCAATCCCCCAGCTCGCTACTAACCAAAAAGAAGGGGGTTTCTTGTTTTATGACTTGTGTAAATAAATTTATGCAAGACATAAAAGTTTTATTGACTTTTTTAAAACTTTCCCGTATACTAATACCGTGGCTATTCGGATCAACATCGACATGATGATGGCGAAGAGAAAGATGTCGCTGACTGAGCTATCTCAAAGAATTGGCATTTCCATGACCAATCTATCGCTCTTGAAAACCGGGAAGGTGAAAGGGATAAGGTTCAGCACACTCGAGGCAATCTGCAAGGAGTTGGATTGTCAGCCGGGCGACATTCTGGAATACGTTCCCGATTACGTCTGAGTGCAACACCATTAGTTACCGGGCGAGATCAAAAAACAAGGAGAAGGCAAAGATGGACGAGAATCGATATCAATTGGCGGGATGGCTGGCCATTACGCAAGCCATCCTATTCCCGCTCGGTTTTGTCATAAGCATTGCCCAGGGACTGATTGGAGCGGCTGCCTTCGGCTATCGCGGTCCAATGTTCGGCCCCAGCGATCTGATATTCATCATCTTCACCGGGATTTCGGTGTATACGCTTACCATGTTTCGGCGCTTTCTCAACGAGCGTTACAACTATCATGGTGTCGACATACTGATTCTGCTCGCTATCTGCTGGGGCATAGTCTTTCACATAAGCTCGCTCGCCCTTAGGATATCGGTGGTTACGATCTGGCCGGTGTCCGAGACAGCCGTCAGTATCGTCTACCTTACCTTTTTTGCGGTGATCATGATCGCTGCGGGTATCATAGACATTCTGATCGCCGTCAAACTTCTCCAAGTCCGTCAAAGTGTGAATGAACTGGTAAGAGCCTTCACTTATGTCACCATGGCCTCGGGACTGGCCGAGGTTTCGGTGGTGCTGTCGCCGATAGCCTTGTTCCTGGTGCCGGTATCCTGCGTGATCCTGGGGCTAATCTTCTTCAAGAAGGAAGAAGTGGAATTCGTGTGATTTCATGAACGATGGGTCAGCGAAGAGCTTCAACAATCCAAAAGGAGGATGAAGATGAACGATAATCGGTATTCTTTGGCCGGATGGGTGGCCATTGCACAGGCTATCATATTCCCGTTGGGTATTCTCATGGCCGTTGCCCAGGGACTGATAGGAGTTGCGGTGTTCGGCTATCACGGACCGAGTTTCGGCCCCGGCGATATGCTCTTCATGCTATTCACGGTGATGTGGGCATACACGCTCTGGATGTTTCGGGTCTATCTCAACGAGCGCTACGGCTATCACGACCTCGACTTCCTGATAACCGCTGCCATCTGCGTAACCATCTTGCTCCAGACGGCCTCGTTCGGCCTTCGGGGCATAGCTATTGGCCTGGCTCCCATTGCTGGAACCGTCTTTGTGGTCTTGAATCTTATGTTTGCGGTTTTCGCCATGATCACCGCCGGCATCCTCGACATTCTGATAGCGGTTAAGCTCCTTCAGATAAGACAAGGGTCCAATGATCTGCTGAAGGCCTTCGCTTATATCACCATGGCGGTGGGGGTTCTGGAAGTGACGGTTATACTGTCGCCTTTGGCCTTTGTTCTGGTGCCGGTATACTCCGTGATTCTCGGGATGATCTTTCTGGGCAAACAGGAGGAAGTGCAACTGGCGTGATATCCCTCTAGATGCAGATTGCAGGTGTCCTGTACCCCGGACGTCCGTCCGGCGCAGGATTGAGTCGCGCGTTTCTTATGAATTGCCCGTGCGGTTGAAGTGTATTGGAGAGCGAGAGGAGCAAGAGATGAACGGAGGCGGAGGATTAGCAGCAGTCATAGTGATAACAGACGGCATTCTGAATGCCTTCAAGAGAAACG
>CAYFQZ010000649.1:0-6143 GCA_964345305.1 uncultured Ignavibacteria bacterium
CTCTCGGATACCGTCCGAAATCCTCCTTGGGTCCGAACTGGGCAGGGTTTACAAATAAGCTGACCACCAAGACGTCAGACTTCCGTTTGGCGATGCGGACCAGGCTCAGGTGCCCTTCGTGCAGATAGCCCATGGTAGGAACCAGGGCGATGGTCTTGCCCTTGCGTTTGAGAGCGCCACAGATGCTTTGCATTCTCTTGGGTGATCTGATTACTTGCATAAATCAAGATTCAAAGTGTAAAGGCTAGAACCGCAATTCAAAATCCAACATTGTTTTCTGTCTACCACAATCGAAGGTTCCTGCTCAACTTGAATTGTTAGGGAAATAGTACGATCTTTTTGCGGGATAGATTTTGAATTCTAGCTTTACTCGTAACTTTCTTCGTCCGACGGAAATTTCCCGGATTTCACGTCGTCCAGATAGCCCTTGCAGGCCTTTCTTGTCTCTTTCCCCAACTGTGCGTATCTTCTCACAAACTTCGGCTGGAAGTCCTCAAAGAGCCCCAGGATGTCGTTGACCACCAGCACCTGCCCATCGCATCCCACGCCGGCTCCGATCCCGATGGTAGGCACCCTCAGTGACTGGGTAATCTCCCTGGCCAGCTCCTTCGGGACGGATTCGATCAGAACTGAAAAGCACCCAACCTCCTCCAGCTTCTTCGCGCTTTCGGTTAAGTATTCTCTTTCCTGCTCGGATTTGCCACGAATCACGTAACCGCCGAATCTATTGATGGATTGGGGCGTAAGGCCGATATGCCCCATCACAGGGATGCCCACTTCGATTACGCGCTTTACGGTATCCGCCATCTCCAGCCCCCCCTCCATCTTTACCGCGTCTGCTGCACCCTCTTTCAGGAAGCGCCCGGCATTGGAAACGGCCTCCTGGGTGCTGGCCTGATAGGAGAGAAACGGCATGTCGGCAATCACCAGGGCCCTCTTGACCGCGGAGGTGACGGCCCTGGTATGATATATCATTTGATCCACGGTGATAGAGAGTGTATTGGGGCAGCCATAGAAAACCATGTTGGCCGAATCTCCCACCAGAATGCAGTCCATCCCGATCTCATCCAGGATGCGGGCAGTGAAAAAGTCGTAGGCGGTGAGAATGGCTATCTTTTCCTTCTTCTGCTTGAACCTGACGAAGCTTCTGACTGTGACCTTTTCCTTGTCCACTCTTGAAATCTCCTTTTCGAGAGAAACAGACCGTGGATCTCAGCGTCTCCCCATCGGCACATAGTACTTGGTGCCCGACAGCGGAGTGGAGAGCAGACCGAGAAGATCTTTCAGATCGTCCTTGTTGTTTACGAAATCTATTCGGTCGGTGTTCACCACCAGAAGCGGGGTTTTGGTGTAATGAAAGAAATAGTGGTTGTAAGCCTCGTTCAGCTCCCTGATGTAATCCGCATCTATGTCCTTTTCGTAAGGACGATCGCGTTCTCTGATTCTCTTGAGCAGAACTTCCGAGGAGGTCTGCAGATATATGACCAGATCCGGTCTGGGAACGTCCTTTTCCAGTACGGATACCAGCTTCAAGTACAAATGCAGCTCGGCCTCATCCAGGTTAACGGAAGCGAATATCCTGTCCCTATCGAAGAAGTAATCGCTGACAACTTTCTTTTGAAAAAGATCAGTGGCAAGAAGCTCCCGCTGCTGCTTGTGCCGGGATAGAAGGAAGAAGAGCTGCGTCTGTAATGCATACCTGCGTCTGTCCTTATAGAAATCACTAAGGAACGGATTGTCCTCCGTCTCTTCCAGAATCAATCTGGCCTTCAGCCTGTCGGCCAGTATTCTGGCCAAACTGGTCTTTCCCGACCCGATAGAGCCCTCGATTCCGATATAGCTTATCTCGGCCATCGTCTCCTCGCAGCAGAAGCAAGATGATCTATACGGTCACCGTAATATAAATGGGCAATCCGCTTGGCGCAAACGAAATTCATGTCTTTTCCGCATACGGTCTGATCGCACAAGTATCCTGGCAGGCATCCAGCAGCCTCTTGACGGTTTTTCCGAGCACCGGATGAAGAGCGTCTGGAGCAATATCTGACAGTGGAAGGAGGACGAATCTTCTCTCCTGCATTCGCGGATGCGGTATGGTCAGTCGGTCCGAGCTCACGGTCTGATTGTCGTAAAGAAGGATGTCCAGATCGATATTTCTCGGACCCCACCTTTCTTCTCTTTTTCTTCCCATTTGGCTCTCAATGGAAGAAAGGTATTCCAGCAAAGAGTGGGGGTCCAGGCAAGTCTGAACCTCGATGACCAAATTCAGAAACCAGCCCTGCTTGCGGGACCCCACCGGCTGTGTTTCGTACACCGGCGAGGTCTTACTGATCGACAGCTCCCCCCGCTCTTCCAGTCTTTTGAGAGCTTGCTTCAAGTGTGCAAGCCGGTTGCCCAGGTTTGATCCCAGGCTAATGTAAGCGATAGCCAATGCCAACCTCAGATTTCCTCAGCTGCCCCCTGTTAGCTCTAATTGGCAAAAACAGATGTCGGAATGCGGCGTGGTCCTGTCAAACCATCCTGGATTTTCTTTTTTTTCGTTTTCGCTTGACCTCCACCTCGATGTGGTCCAGATTGCCCGGCACCGGGGGGATCTTTTTCCTTACTCTAACCGTGACCTCCTCTGGCCTGAACTTGGTCAGAATCTGATTTGCCAGTCTCACCGCTATGGTCTCCAGCAGGGCGAAGCTATTCTGTGCGACCAGCTCTTCCACCGTGCGATAGACCTCGGTGTAATTCACGGTGTCTCTTAGTTTGTCGCTTCTGGCCGGCTTCTCCATGTTCACGACCAGCTCCACATCCACCTCGAACCTCCTGCCAGTCTGCCTCTCGGCTGCCGAGATGCCGTGATACCCATAGAAGGTCATGTTGTGCAGCCTTATAACGCCCATATCACTCTCTCCGCGAGCTGATGCCTCAATTGCGTACGGTGAATGATTGATTTCGAAAAGGGGGACCGTCTGCAGTAATTCCGCATTTGTCATCCGTCATTCGACATCGGATTTCGGCCGGTATTTTCTCTGCCACACGTGCGAATGCATCTCCAGTCTCTCCACGGCTTTCTGGATCTGGTCGGCAGGCAGGTTCAAGGCTATTCGCACATAACCCTCTCCGTGCTCGCCAAAGGCCACGCCGGGAGAGACCAAGACGCCCGCCTTTTTTAAGAGCATACGGAAGAATCCAAGCGAAGAATACCTGGGGGGGATCTTCACCCAGACGAAAGGTCCCGCCTTCGGCTTTCGCACCTTCCAGTTGAGTTTGAAAAGCCCTTTAAGCAGCGTTGCCTTTCTCAAGGTGAATTCCAGGTTGTTTCTGTGTGCAATCTCGGTGTAGCTTTTCAGAATCTCCTGGGCCTGAAGCACGAAAGCCTTTGAGACTCCCTCGCCCAAGGCCGACCGCATGGACTCAGTCTGAGATATAACTCCTCTGTCTCCGACCAGGAAGCCGAAATCGATGCCGGTTAAGGCAAAAAAGGAGAATTTCTCCACGGTCAGTTTCCGGGCGCCCTTGCTCTGAAGAAGAGAAACTGGGGTGTGATCGTCAAAACAGATTTCGTTACCGGAGACATCGCTCACCAGCAGGATATTTCTCCTGGCCGCCCACTCCACCACTTCGCGGAAGAACCCGGCGTCAGCCACCGATGACGAGGGATCGTGCGGATAGTTCAGAAAGAGTATCTTTGGTGAACTCATGCCCTTCCGTGAAGCAGGGAAGGCGCTCAGGTTGGGGAGATAGTCGTTTCTCTCCAGCAAGGGGAAGCTTTCCACCTCAGCCCCTGCCAGTATTGAGGCTGTCTTGAACACGGGGTCGCAGGGGTCAGGCACTGCGGCCACCTCGGAAGGGTTGAGCAAGCTTAGCAGGAGATGATAAATCACTCGTCTTCCGCCAAAGAACGGCAAAATCTCCGTGCCCGGCGCTATCGTGAAGTCGTATCTTCGCTCCAGCCACTTGGCAATTGCCTGTTTTAGCTCCTGCCAGCTTGCTGGATCCGTGGGAGCGAAGATCTCGTTTTTGTCGAAGGAAGAGATGAAGAAATCCCTGAGTGACGAGTCGGGCTTGAGTTCACCCAGGTCGATCACCTCTACGCCCCTCTTTGACAAGCCCTGCCTGATCCTTTTGGCTTCCACCAGGGGGGTGGGTGGAAGTTTCTGAAGCCTCTCGGCTTTTTCGATGACGACCTTTTTGATCATAGTGAAAAACTGAGCTGACAGTCCGCAATGGTCAAGATGAACACAACGCTGGAATATACGTTTGAGGCAATCCGATGGCAAGAAATTTATGCTGGAGCTATCTATAGGCCCATTTGGACGCTCCGGTCAGCTCTTGGAATGGAGAGTTCCGATTCTGCGGTCAAGAAAAAACAAGCCTCTCTCGACAATAGGGGTCGAAAGAGGCTTCGTTTCTGCCACTGATCAGGGGAATAATCAAAGCATTCGGATCGGGGCAGGGGGTTAGACCCTCGCCCCAGCCTCGGTTAACTCGAGCATCCATTGTATCCGTTGCATACTTTGGCCGTCGCGCCTAAGCTACCATCGTTGCTTTTCTCCTCTTCCTCAACGTGACGTAGACAGCGCTGGTGACTATCAAGGCGACCAGAATGACGACTCCCCACGGTGTCGTGATAGGTACTTGCGTGGCACGACCGGATGCACTCAGGTCAAGCGTCAGGCTGTCAGGGTCTCCCGTATATACCAACGTATCAAGCACGTCAATGGAAACGAAAAGCGTGTCTCCATTAGACCAACTGTCAAGTTCCGAAGGATCGTAATCGCCTTCAGAATGAGGGCCCGAGGCAGTCAGGGAAATCTTGCCCCAGAATGCTACGTTGTCCTGGTTGCCGGCCTCGTAAACAGTGGCCTCCAAGTGAGCCCAGGTCTCTCGCGCGATTGATCGAGGATACAACTTCATGTCTCCCTCGCTTCTGAGCTCATAGCTGTCACCGGAAAGCAGTTGTATCTCGCACCTTAGTGAGTCCTCCACCACCAGCGTATCCGAGGGCTGTTCTCCCTTGGCCCATCCCCAGTCTCCCGGCGCGAGATACAGTAATTCGTAAGTAGAAGTGGCGAGGCGCGGCGTGTTGTACGCGTACGCGATTCCTGCGGCCTGACTGCCGTTGTCATTACTGGAACCTGCGATGGCATAAGTGGTGCAAAGCTCGCCACAGGTCTGGCGCATGAAACCTACGGGACCGTTCCTCACGTGGGCAGCGCTCAACGATTCGCAGCTATCTTTTTTTGCCGAGGCCCTCGCGTGCGCAAATGCACTCCCGTAGTCCACGGCGATCACGGCAAGCATGACTGACATAAACGCTAAAAGTGAGAAGAATCTGTTTTTCATTGGTCCGTTCTCCCTGTTCGTCAATACCCTCCTAACGCATTAGGAGAGAATATCAGTTTAAAGTTGCAAGCAACTGTGGTTTGAACATACAGATTTCTGCCTTGTCGCTTTCACCACATAATTCCGCTGTGGCCGAACGGCCTCTTCTCCATGAGGATGAAGCCTGTTACGGTTCAATCCTTGGACATGAGGTCTCGGGCATGATTGGCGGGGCGCGGCCCTCCGGAACCAGATACACTTTTTCCGCGAAAAGATTGCGAGTAAAGGAGAGGTTCCATGTTCTTTTCTTCCTGGCGGATTGATCACCCCATCGCCTCGCGGCTTCAAGAGTCCTGACGATTGCCAGAACCAGGAGGGAGTTGAGAAAAACTATGATGGCCGAGACCGCGAGAAATCCCAGAAGCCCCGCCAGAGAATGCAGGAAAGGGTGGGAGGACCCGGCTCCCCCCAGGAATCCGCCCGTAAGCCCGAACTTGGTGAGCCCGATTTCCAGTCCCATCCAAAGCACAGCCACAATCGGGGGGCTGAATCCCCAGTGCCTGCGCGCCCGTCCAACCATCCAGCCGAACAGGGCAAAGAGAGCGGTGCCGCCAAATAGCCTGACAAGGGCGGCGGCAGGTGAAACGAAGAGCGACGGGATGGATGAGGCGCCGAAAAAGGATAGGCCAAGAAGCAGTCCGAGACGCAGAGACTCACCAGGCGTACCGCGGAGGATTCTGTAAAGAAATGGAGTCAGTGCGAAAAAGGAAAGATACCCGTGGTCCTGTCGGAGCCCGGCAATAAGCAGCAGAAGGGCGGAACTCCCCGCA
>CAYFQZ010000650.1:0-2062 GCA_964345305.1 uncultured Ignavibacteria bacterium
CCTTTGGGGAGAATTACAAGACCGAGTCGGATAAAGACGATTTGGCAGGCTTTGCGGCGGGTTTTGGATTGATTTGGAAAGTATACCACTTCGATTACGCATACTCCTCTTATGCAGACTTAGGCGGAGTGCATAAGATATCCATCTCGGGAGAGTTTTAGACTTTTCCATCAGATTTTCCTTGGATTTTCGCGTGCTTTGAATCATACTGAAAGGGTTAGGGAGGTTCAATCTCTAAACCGGTTGGACTGGTATACATTCTCCTATTCTGATGTTCCTTTCTCTTGGCAGTTCCAGGTTCGCGGAAAGGGCGCCCCCAACCGCCTCTCCTGATCCCTCTCCGGCTTGCTCAAACGGCCGGGCAAGCAACGTCCAACAACTCGATTGGACAGAATCCGAAGAAAACTCGATGATCTCGTTCCAACCACAAACCCCAAAATAGGAGGTGGGCAACATGAACAAGCGTAACTTTTTGGTTCTGGCTCTGCTGGGCACCCTTCTGGTGGGCTGCGGCACCAACATCCCCTCAGGACATAACGGTGTGAAATACATGCGATTCCGCGGAGGAACGGTTATGGGCAGGATTTACGGGGAGGGATTCAAGTGGCACATGCCCTGGAATTCTTTCTTCGTCTACAAAACCCAAACCGACGAGAGAAGAGAGGATCTGCATATACTTTCAGCCGACGGAGCTTCGATCGAGTTGGAAGCCTCCATCTGGTTTAGACCCATTGTCGACAAAATAGACAGCCTTCAGATAACCGTTGGATCCAATTACTACGCGGTGGTGGTTGGACCCGCGCTCAGGGGAGAAGCACGCAGCATAGTGGGCAGATATAAGCCGGATGAGATTTACAGCACCAAAAGAGAAATCATCTCCTCGGAAATCCGTGATGCGGTCAGCGGCGTACTCATAGACAAATTTATCGACGTGGAGAATGTTATCATAAGAAACGTGGTGCTGCCTCCCAAGATAACAGAGGCCATAAACGAAAAACTGGCCGCAGATCAGGAACAGCAGAGGATGCAGTTTGTTCTGCTCAGAGAAGAACAGGAGGCACGGAGAAAAAAGATCGAAGCCCAGGGCATCGCCGATTTTCAGAGGATCATAACCCAGGGGCTTACTGATAGACTTCTTCGGTGGAAAGGAGTAGAAGCCACCATAAAGTTAGCCGAAAGCCCCAACACCAAGGTGGTGGTCATCGGAAGCTCAGAATCCGGACTCCCGCTGATCTTAGGCGGCGAGAAATGAGCCCGCAGAGGCCCGGCCCGGCCAAACCCAGATCCGAGGTACAGCCGTAACTTCCGGGGCGGTGATACCATTCACCGCCCCGCTTTTGCACTTCAGGCCATTGATCAGCAGTGAACATGCGGTCGGTTGCAGCCGATTTATACTTTGGGGACAATAAGAATCTACTTTTGTTTTTACGAATTGTATAATATTCTGACCCGGTAACCATGGGCCCAACACATGAGGTGAGATCTTGCACACTTTTGATATGGCCATAGCTTGGTGTTGGCAGTATGACTCTGATCTTGTCCGCCAGATAAACACAGAATGCCTATCTCGAGGTCTTTTCCCCTATCTGGTCCATCCTCATAACCTGCAGGAGACGCTGCAGCGAATCCAGGCAGGGGAGCTTAACTTCAGGCTCTTTTTGGATCGAGCCTCCGATCAGGAGGAGGCTTTTGATCAGCTGGTCGACGTGATGAGGCGTGCGGGGGTGAAGATGATCAATGACGCCGATCTGGTTGCGCGGGCCATCGAGAAGTCAACCATGCAGCGGGAATTCGCCAGAGTGGGCATACGTGTGCCGAAGACGGTGGTTCTGCCCTCCTGCGATAGGCGACCGGAGGTGCCTCCCATCCGTCTGAACAGAGTCGGAACGCCTTTCGTGATCAAACCAGATTGCGGCGGAGGCGGCGATGGCGTGGTCAGGGGCGCCCGGACCGTCGAGGAGGTTCAACGGGCCCGACAGGAGTTTCCCGATGACCGATACCTGGTCCAAGAGAAGATCGATCCGACTCAGGTGGATGGTCGAAGAGCCTGGTTCAGGGTCTT
>CAYFQZ010000651.1:0-1551 GCA_964345305.1 uncultured Ignavibacteria bacterium
CTGAATTGAAGCGCTCGGGAAATGAACACCGTCAGTTCATTCCCGTAAATGCCTACAAGACCAAAGATGGGTTCATCTACATGGCTATTGGCAGTGACGCTCAATGGAGTCGTTTCGTCAAACAGCCGGTGTTTGCCTCCCTTGATGAAGAGCGTTTTGCCACCAACGAAGGACGACGTAAGGATAAAGCGGAACTGCATGAATCCATCGAGGCTATCACTCAGCAGCATCCATCAGAGAGCATTGCCAAGGGGCTGGCCGAAGCTGGGATACCCCACTCACCAATCACTCCCATCGAGGACGTGCCTAACCTACCTTTTGTATCTTCCAATGCCCTGAGAACCACCACGCCAGATGGCCGCACAGTAAGGCTACCTCCTCCTGCAGTGGGGACGGATTATCTCAACCAGACTAAGCAAACTCTTCCCTTTGCCCCAGCCTACGGTGAGAACACCGATGCCGTCCTTGGTGAAGCTGGATTGTCCCTTGCTCAAATCGCGTCACTTAGAAAACGGGGAGTTGTGGCATGAGGCGTTTCGACTACCTCAGACCAAGATCTTTGCAGGAAGCGCTAAAACTTAAGAAATCCATAAATGGCGCCAAATTCATATCTGGCGGAACAGACCTCTTGGTTCAGATAAAGAACCTCGAACTGCAGTCACCAGCGTTAGTCTCTCTGCGGTCTATCCCCGGATTGGCCGCCATAGAAGTAAACAGAGGCGCCCGCATCGGGGCTCTGGCTACCATAAGCGACATCATCCAGCATGCCGAACTTGGCCATAAATACCCCGTCCTGGTGGAGGCAGCCAAGAGGCTGGGAAGTGTTCAGATCCGTAATGTTGCCACCATAGGTGGAAACCTTTGCAACTGCTCTCCGTCCGCAGATATGGCCCTGCCGCTCCTGGTGCTCGAAGCAAAAGTAAGGCTCCAAAGCACAAGGGCAAGCCGAGAAATTCCGCTCGAAGAATTCTTCAAAGGGCCTGGCGAGTCATGCCTTGCCGCAGATGAGATATTGACAGATATCTTCCTGGACCCTCCTCATCTAAGTGCGAAGGCGGCCTTTCTCAAGAAGGGGCGAGTGAAAATGGATTTGGCCGTAGCCAGTCTGGCTATTCTGCTTGAGATGAAGGGGAAAAGATGCCATCTAGCCCGTGTTGCCGCTGGATCTGTGGCGCCGATGCCGCTGCGGCTTTCAAAAGTAGAAGCCTTGCTTGAAGGCGCTGCTATATCCAAAGAGTTAGTGTCAAAAGCCCAACAATTGGCGATAAAAATTGTCTCTCCGATAACTGATGTCCGTGCCACAGAAGAATACCGCCGGCACGTTATTGGAACATATATAAAGCGTGGACTTGAGAAAGTCCTCGGATAAAGCCAAGCATGAAGACAGAAATCTCTTTCATCATCAACGGCTCAGAAGTAAGTGTGGAGGTCGATGGATATCTGCGTCTTATTGATGTGCTGCGAAGGACCTTGGGCCTGACTGGTACCAAGGAAGGCTGCGGAGAGGGCGAATGTGGAGCTTGTACGGTCATCGTCGACGGAAGAGCTGTC
>CAYFQZ010000652.1:0-2015 GCA_964345305.1 uncultured Ignavibacteria bacterium
GCGCCCCAATCTCACAGCCATATGCGAATTGTACGCTTTCTGAGCGTCCACCATCAGTTCCACGCCCTCCCCGACCGCATCTCTCACCGCTTTGACACACTTGAGATCCCTATCTGGACTGAAGCCGATCTTGATCTTCATCGCATCGAACCCTTGATCTAGATACCCGACTGCCTCTCTCGCAAGCGCTTGAGGGAGGTCGCCGACACGCTTGAAATATAGGCTTGAAGCGTACACCTTGATCCTCTTCCTCAGTTGTCCGCCCAGCAACTTCGAGACAGGGACTTTCACTTCCTTTCCGATGATATCCCACAGGGCCATTTCAACGCCAAAATACGTTGATGGCTGCAATCTAGATTGCCTCTCAGGATCGCCCATCCACATCTTCGATAAGTCAAAGGGATCTGCCCCAACGATGCGCGGTTTGATTTGCTCTTCAATCTGCGCGCGGTTTCCCCCTTCTCCCCAGCCTACGATTCCTTCATCGGTAACAACTTGGACTATTGTTGCTCTTCTATCGCGAATCCAGCCTTGAGAGATTCCAAGATACTCTTCTTCTTTGAGTTTGAAGCATAACTCGTGAACCAAAACATCTTCTATTTCCAATGGTGGTCTCCTTTCTTGTTCTTCAGTTGTCCTTCGCCGCGCGTCAATTATCCACGCCCTGTATTTAAGACTTCAAAAGCCGAGACTAGCAGAACTCAGAACCGAGCTTCACACGAATGCTTAGGTTCGAAACTGACACAAAAACGTTACAATCTAGTTCGCAATCGAAACGTTTTAAGTCACGAGGCAGGCTTAGCTTGAGGATTATCTGACTGAGGTGTCGCAATGGAGAAGCTCTTCTTTGGCGGATTGGACTTGCTCAAGTCCAACGTGATCGAACCGACCAAGATGCCGAGAACTGCCGCAATCCCGGTTGTTAGAGACAAGAGAACCGGCTACTTGAATGCCGCGCCATATAGCTGCGGAGTGACCAGCATAGATCCAGTGCACATTCTTTTCGGACCCAAGGGTCCAGACGCGATTGAGGCTTTTCGTCTTGCTGACGAGTTCTGCGTTGCGATCCCTAGAAAGGAGCAAGTCGATCACATGTGGGTTATGGCACTGGAGGTCCCGCACGGTATCAACGAGATTGACGTTGCTGGGTGGCACGCTCTGCCGTCCAAGGACGTAGATCCCCCTGGGATACAGGAATGTCCGCTCAATCTTGAGTGCAGAAAAGTGTTCTTCGATCATCTTCCGCCACCTTGGCGCGCCATAGTGATTGGAGAAGTAGTTGGAGTAAGCATTGACACCGGTCTGCTCAAGATGAGCAGGTCTGATGTCATCAGACTGTTCCCCATGCACGAAGCAGGCAGCAATCCGGAGACGGGTCTATATGGGCCTGGTGTCTTTAGCGGAGAGCTTATACCGCCTGCAGAGCCAGCAGAGGAAGTCTCGAGAAGGAGGAAGGGAAACGGGAAGAAGACATATGTCAGCCACGCCGAACTCTGCGAGCCCAAGAACGAAAGGGTACTGATGAATGTCGTTTGGCCAAGACCGTCTTATATCCTTATGACCGCTGAGGAGAACGGTAATACATACGTTCAACCGATTTCTGGCGGTTCTCTTCAGTCTACCGAGCCTGCTGTTCAAGTTCCAGTTCCCAAGGACACCTGTACCTACGAGAATATCGAGAGGACGGGCGAATTCGTTATCTCCATACCTGACCGGTCTCTGATCAAGAGCTTTGAGTCCTTGGAGGACAATTCCGGCGATCTGGGAGCAGCTGGTTTCTCTCTGCTTCCACCTAACATGGTCAAGGTCTCCGGGGTAGCTGAATGCCCTGTTAGTATGGACTGCAAGGCTGTCATGTTCAAGGATGTGCCCGGAACGAACTACGCAATACTAGTCGGAAGGAGGGTCGGCGTCGTCCTTGACAAGGAGATATCTGAAAATCTTGATCCGCACGGCTATTCCCTTCGTGAACGCCTTACCTACATGAACGAAGTATACGGCAGTTACATGTATGC
>CAYFQZ010000653.1:0-8325 GCA_964345305.1 uncultured Ignavibacteria bacterium
CCCGGAGTCTGGCAGGTGTCGCTTAAAGCGATGGTGGGAGGCGTGCGCTTCAAAACCGGCGGACAGAGCTCATGATAATACCCGGTATCACAGGGAGTGCAAAGGACCCCGCCCTCGCACACTATCACCTGGTGAACCTCACAATCCTGCACCGTGTCCGGGCTGGTGTAGGTGATCAGATAACGACAACAGAGACGACCCTGTATCTCCTGGTAAATGCTGTCTAAATCCTCGGCACCGGGCGCATAATAAAATTGTCCCCCGGTCTGCTCGGCCAGACATATCAACCGCTCACCCCAGGCGTAAGGACCGACGCCTATGCTGTATATAGGTAGACGACAAAACCGCGCGTAACTACTCACCGTGTCACAGTCGTCCTGCCAATCGTCCCCTTCGGGTGCTCCGTTCGGCGGCGGCCAGCAGAACTGGCTGTGGTTCTCCTGACCGTCGGTAAACCCTATCACCGCCCGAACTCCAGGCTCCGAGCAGGTCAGATCGACTCCCAACCAATAACCATCGAACATGGCCGTGAGACCTTCGGCCGTCAACGAACCGATGGCGTTGATCAACAAAGCCGTGTCCGAGGTAAAAGCTTGCAGCGTCTCCACACAACTGGAGTAGGTCACTATGGCCGCACGCCCGTCCGGGCCCATGCTCCGGACAAACGATACGGCTGCATCCTTGGCATGCTGCAGAGGCTCCTCCGACATGCTGCCGCTTATGTCCATCACCAGACAGATCGAGATGGGACAAGGGACCGTATCCAGAGAACTGACCTCGAAGTCCACGGGCTCGCCATCTTCGAATACGCAAAAATCTTCCTCGGTCAGACCGCACATCAAAACCCCGAACACGTCCAGGACGTCCACATAAACCTTTATCACCGGAAAACCCGAGGAGTCTATATCCGTTATGATCACCTCTCCGACCTGGGGAGAGAAATTCGTAAAGATGCGCTCTGTGCTGGATCTGCTCACATCTACGATATCTCCGTTGATCTCCAGGATATTGTTCCTATCCGTTGCTAAGCCAGACAAGGCGAGCAGAAAGCATAAACTCGCCAGGCCAACGACCGTCGTGGTCTTTCTCTCCATCCTGGTATCCTCCCTCGATAAACTTTATGGCGGCGGGCAAGGGGTGTGCCGCAAAACTAGCGCCACTCAAGAGGGTCGCTTTAAACCCTTCTCGCCGCGGGCCAAAGCCTCAAGAGCGATAAAAGCCTCCACCTCGCGTTCGTTGACGGGATAAGGGCTGACAATGGGGTCACTGCCTTCAGGTCCGTTCGGCGCCGATCCAAAATATGCTTGAAGGTACGCTCAGTTAGAAAAGGGATTTTCCTCTTGTGCTTCGCTTCTCCTAACCACGCGAGGAAGGCATCCAAGTTCAGCCACACCCCGGAGGTCTATCCGAACGTTCACTTGAGTTCCAAGTGGCCCCTGAAATCCGTCATGCCACAGCCAGGAGATGTGATGACGAAGACACGCTACCAAGAGCGATCCCGGTTTCAGATAGCCCAATATCCTTCGGCTATCCCCCCTTATAAACTAATTTACCACACGATTTCAACTTGTCAATAAGGAACTTGCTTGCCGCAGTGGCACCGACCCCGAATTGGGCAGCGCGTTCTGGTTGCATCCCGAAGTCTGACAGACACATACAGGATTCCGCACACCCCCGGGCGTGCGCAAACTTTGAACAAGATCGCTTCGCTTCCCGGTTCACGCGGTGGCGAATCTTAACGACATTGTCCGCTTGCGCAAGGTGAGGTTCCAGAGTCGGCGACCGAGGGCGAATCGCACTCTTCACCAGATCGCAAAGTTGCCCCATATCCGCTGCTAGCGGACCCCTTCAACTTGCCGCATCGATTGACCTTATTCGGTGCTGTGTGATTGGTGCAACAAGGGCCAGGAACCCGGTATCCTCATACCGGCCAAGTAAGAGGTACCACGCTCGCTGCATCAAGCACGTCATGATTGTCGAAGGAATAACAAGAAGGCAAAGCCCCCGCCCGGTCAGCAGGGGCTTCGCTTCAAGACGGAGTGCATGATCAATATCACTTCATCATAACCATCTTGGCAGTCGCAGTGTTCTCTGCGAAAGTGAGTCTGTAAAAATAAATCCCGCTTGAGACTTCCTCCCCCCTTTCGTTCCTTCCGTCCCAGATAATTCTCTTGGAACCGGCGGTCTGTTTTTCGTCAAGCAGCGTTCTTACTCTTTGCCCGAGAATGTTGTAGACGACGATTTTCACGTGGCCTGCCTTGGGCAGGGTGTATTCTATTATCGTCTCGGAGTTGAAAGGATTGGGGAAGTTCTGCTTCAGCGAGAAGGAGGCGATGACTTCGTCCTGCTCGTCATCGGCTGAGGTCGGATGCATTCCCAGGTCACTTAAGGCCTGGTGCAGCAGCTCGGTTGCCTGCTGCTCCCGGATGAAGTAGAGCGGGAAATCGAAGAAGATCACCTGAGGATCATCTTCCAGGTAGCGGAACGCGACGGGCTTTCCCCCCGCGCTGGAGGTATCGTAAGCTGAACGGAAAGTATAAATGATCTCTCCGGCCATCAAATTGTCGATATAACCCACTCCAGGTACTTTTCCGCCAAGCTCCAGTTCCCCGCCCACCCGCGCTACTCTCAAACTATCCACCGGAAGGTCTGGATAACCCGAGATCTGACTGGCTGCACCAACGAATTCCTCGGTGCGCTCGAAAACTGAGCTCCAAGGCGGGACGTAAGCCGAAGCTATCTTCAGATAGTCGTAGGGAACTTCTCCTGGCAAGAACTCTCTTATTTCCCAGTCTCCGTCGTCTCCTGCGGACAGGTTCCTTCTGCCCTCGATAATAACTTTGCCTCCATAGTTAAGGTATTCCCTCAGGGCCGCATAACTGGAGTCGGTCTCCGCACCCAGCGACCGATTGCCCCTGTTATCCTCAGAGTGGACTATGGCCACGCCGTAACGGCCCAGCTTCTGCAGACGAAGCTGATTCTGCGGATAGCAGTTGGGGCAGCTATGATCAGCATAAGAGCAGGTGTATCCCTGCAGAGCTCTTTCGTAAAAAGCGTCTATGCTGTCTCCCTCCACCATATTGAAGGCTATGTTTTCATAAGTCTCGTCCACCACCAGTATCCCCTGATCAAGCGTAACGGCAAAACCCTCTGTCTCGTCCGACATCTGGCTCTCGTTTCCGCTGGTATCCACGGCGGTTAGGGCGTAGTAGTAATAATCCACCTGGCTGTCGATTGACGAATCCACGAACATGGTGTCTGTATGTGCTCCCGACACCAACTGGTAGCCTGACCCGGACTCTTCGCTTCTGTACACGTCGTAATAATCGAAATCCGCTTCCCTATTGCTAACCCAGTCAAGCTTGATTTTGTAAGTTCCAAGAGGATTGGCGGTCAACTCCGAGGGAGGGCGCGGCACCTCTCTTGGAGCCATAGAGACTTCCTGATGTGTCGGGCTCTCGAAACCACTAGCATTGATGGCAGTCACGGCCATGAAGTAGGTGGTGTTTTCTTCCAGGTTGCGAAGGGTATCGGAAGCTGCAGTGATCTGTCGCACGCTGTCGTAATTCCCGCTGGCAGTTCCAAAATAGAGGTTATAATACGCGATATCTTCCGCCGGATCGTTCGCCGACCAACCCACGTAAATGGTATTCCCGTCTCCGGCATCCACAGCTTCCAAGCCGCTGACGGTAGAGGGAGATAAGCCCACAAATAACAAGGTGGCAAGGCACATCTTCACCACTTCTCTCATGTAATCAAAATCCAGGCTGTCGACGATGTCGTAGTTGGTGTGCCATCCGGCATAGTGAAACTCGCCTTCGATCGCACCGACCGAGTGGTATCCCCATTGATAGAAGGAGCGTTCGTCGCTTATCCAGTTGCCTCCATAATAAGGATTCAGATAGGTATAGGTGTCCGCCATATCCATCATGAGATGCACAAAGGGCATGGCGCTGGAAAACCCACGGACATCCACGTCGGGATCGAGATCAACGCTGTGCCCGATCATATCGGAGTTGATCATCAACTCGACATCGGTGTTCTGGTTATAGAGATATTCAGCGAAATGGTCGCTGCCAATCAGGAATTGCTCTTCCTGAGCGAAGGGTACGAACATCACCGTGACCGGCAGGGGATTCTGGGCGATTATCCTGGCCATCTCCAAAGTCGCGACCGTGCCCGAGCCGTCGTCGTCCGCACCCGGCGCCCAAACGAAGGGATCCGTTCCGCCTCCGTACACCACGGAGTCATAGTGTCCCCCCACCACTATCACCCGGTCCGGCTGAGCCGTCCCCACCACGGTGGCCACCACGTTATATTGATCAGAATCCCAAAAGTAATAATGGAACCAGACCGAGTCGATGCCGAAGCTTTGCAGCTTGTCAAAAAGCCACTGCCGGGCGCTATGAATCGAATCGGAATAGGAATACCGCGTCTGGAAATTCTGCAAACGCAAGTCCCAGGTATAAAGGGAATCCTGCGAGACCAGATCCAGCAGGTCGTCTATGTCCGCCCGGCGTTTCAATGCCGGTTTGGTCATCCGGAGAGGAGGATGGTACTCCAAAGGTATGGGCCTATGACGAATGGAAGTGACTTTGTATCTCATGGCCTTAAGCTCAAACGCTCTGTTGCGAGAGGTTTTGATCAACTGCCATTCCGGCTCTTCTGAGAGAACTTTGCCAAGAAGCCCTACATCAGCCTTAGCCACCCCTTCGACAGGGCATACCAGGAAGTATTCTTCTGACCAGGGATCATCATCCACGATTCGGTACTCCAGGCCAGCCCTGTCCAATTCGGCTAATCTATTCCGCTCGAATTCAGCCAGGACACAATCGTCAAACCTGTGATAGGCGATCACACCCAGCGAGTTTGCGCTCGACCAGTCGTCGGGCTTTTCCAGCTTGAGCTTTATCAGGAGCGGTTGGGCTTGAACTTGTGTCGAGGTGAGGATTACCAGGACGAGAGAAAGTATCAAACCGAAAACGACTCTTCTGCATTTCATGATTCCCTCCGTTCTTGATAGGGAAGTCTGGCCTTTTGTCACAAAACCCATTCCCGGCGGGCGCTCTGCTCCAGGGCAGCCTAACTGGAATCTCAATCAGTTATGCTATTCAAGGATAACCTCCAAGACACGATCCCGCCTGTCCCGTTTTTCGACGGTGCAACTCTCATGCCCGGTTAACGACCATTGAGGAAAGCTCGCGAACGGAAGATAACTGTAAGCAAACCAATGGAATAATGTGTGGGATCTCGCCGTCTGAGTGGAATGAGCCTGGATGAATTCGCAGCACCTGGCGAATTTGGACTTCCTCGGTGAGCGCGTCCGGTTTCAACCTGCTGTTAACTATGGGGTTATCTTTGATCGCCGATGATTGCGACCTCAGCGACGGGACGCCTCAACTTCACTCTGGCGAAGGTCGGGGCATACGCATTTCTGAGCTGGCGACAGCCTTCTTTTGCCAGCGCGCCAGAAATTCTGGAAGGTGACTCCGTCGGCCTTCAATCCACAACTCCTTGAGGGAGCTTCCGGGCGGCGGGCTTCTTCTCCGCGGAAAGACTTTCCGGCATCTGATTGGCGGCCTCGTCCTTTTCCGAGCTGACGGCGCAACACGCCGGACATATTGGCTGCAGCCATCCGAATAGATGGTTGAGCATGCGAACCACGTCCCCTACGTCCACCACGTCGTCGCAGTTAACGTCACCCAGGCACATCGGGTCTGGCGGGGAGCCTCCTCTGAACAGGTGGTACAGAAGGTATACTGCATCACCCAGATCAACCGAGGCGTCCCCGTTACAATCCCCGCAGGGGATACGAGGGAAAGGGCAGATGGCTGTGTGGATGGCAATCTCGAAGGGCCAGTAATCCTCCCACGCGGTGCCACTCCACCCGCTGCTTCGTTCAGTTCCGAAGCTGCCATCGTCGCTGAGGTAAGCCAAGGTATCTCCGGGCTGGAGGGAGTGGGAGACGCCGACGTGGAAAATCTCGCCTGGATCAAATGTGATACCGAGGGGATAAGCCTGAACTGTGGTGGGGTGCGGGTACCACTGGATTTCACCGTAGTCGAGGTGGAATTCGGCGATGGCTTGAAACGGTGGGTTGTCATCTAAGGGGAACACTCCGTCCGACAGCCACACGTAGAAACTGGGATCCGGTGTACCTGAGGAACCTGACTCATAGAGCGCGACCTGGAGATACTCAAGACGCCCGCCGTGATCGGGAGGCATCTCAAACTGCATATTTAGGAACGCATAGTTGGGCGGTTGCTTCCAGTAGTAGACCACGCCGTGGCCGCCAAACAACCACTCGATGGTGGTATCGCACGGCTCCTGAAATATCATCTCTTGCCCGTGTGAGTCGATCGCCGAGACTACGAAAAGCGCAGGGAGAAAGACGATGGCGATCAGAGGCTTGATGCGCCCATGACTAATTGTTGAATTCATATCTCCCTCCGTTTGCTGCTAGAAGATGTTAGTAACAAGCCATAATTTGTTGCGATACGATCAATGCTGTGACACTATCGAAGCCTTCGAGGATCATTCAGTCGAACCACTTACAACGGTCGCGACTATAAGTATTCTCCCCCGGAGCCGGGGCCGCCGCACGCGCACCAGCAAATCCTCCTGTGTTTGGCATGCTCACTGAAACCTGCCGCCGTACAAGAGACCGGCCACTCATAGGCCACGACGCTTCCCGACGGGAAGCAGACGATTCGCTGCGGTTTTCTTGGGATTCCTTCTCATACACAATCTACCAGCTCCGCAGGATTTGTCAAGTCGAAAACGCCATTCGTGAGCCACGGAACTTGACTGACCTTGGTCTTGGGATCCGTGCCGGTGTCAGAGGCGTGGTTCACTATTGCCACACGCTTATCAGGCCATGAGGTTGGGCAATTGGACGTGCTGACGATCCCAAAAGGGAAGTATTAACCACCCCTGTTTAGTCTCCGATTGTGGTCATTTCTACTTGCATAAGCCTCGGATTACCTTATATTTGTAGATAGGAATGCGGTCTCCAGGTTTTATCATCGGACTCGGTTTTTAGCCCATTCTCAGGACCTGACAGATTCGATTTGACGAACCAGTTGACCACCATTTCGGGAAAGACAAAGGTCTTGATTCCAACGCTTCCAGAAGCAATATGAAGAAAACCGTAACTGAAGTTCTTGCTGCACTGGGCTTGGTCTTTGCCTTCCGTGTCTGCACCCAAGCACACAATCTCTCCGAAGAAAATCGGCTTGCAGATCTGAAGGAAAAGATAGAGACCTACAAGACAATGGAGTCCCTCCCCATCGAACTCACCCCGGAGGAGATGACTCGCTTGGACGAGATCGGGATGGGCCACATCACCACCTCCCCTCCGCCTGGGCCGCCGAGAAACCCGGCCGAATGGGAGCCCTTGACCGGAGCTATAATAAGATGGCCTTTGGGGATTCCCGTGTCGCTTATTGCGGAGATGTCCGAGGACATCGAGGTTTGTACCATCGTGGCCAATTCATCCGAGCAGGCCTCGGCCACTTCCACTTATCAGAGCGGCGGCGTGAACATGAATAATGTCTACTTCATAATGGCCCCCACCAACAGCATCTGGACCAGGGATTACGGGCCCTGGTTCATCTTCGACGGGACGGGAGACTACGGAATGGTGGATCACATCTACAATCGCCCTCGCCCGCTGGACGATCAGATTCCCTGGGTTATCGGCAGCGAATGGGGCGTGCCGGTCTATGGAATGGATCTAACCCACACTGGCGGAAATCATATGTCTGACGGACTGGGCACGTCCATGTCCACCAGGCTGGTTTACGATGAGAATACCGACAGGACTCCGAAGGAAATCGAGAGCATCATGAGGGACTATTTGGGGAACGATTACACCGTCTTGGAATATATCGAATCCGGAGGGATTCATCACATAGACTGCTGGGCTAAATTTCTGGATCCCTCCACTATTTTGATAAAGGACGTTTCTCCCGGACATCCCAGTTACCACCTTCTGAACGCAAGAGCCGACTATCTGGCGACTCAGACCAGTGCCTGGGGAAGACCCTATACCATCGTACGGGTGTACTGCCCGTACGGGACGGCGTACACCAATTCGATTATCCTGAACGACAAAGTGTTCGTTCCCATCTTCAGCAGCTCCTGGGATGACAGTGCACTTCAGGTGTATCAGCGAGCCATGCCCGGTTATCAGGTCCTGGGATTCTACGGCTCCTGGTACGATAACGACGCCATTCATTGCCGCATAATGGGAGTGACCGACAGGTATATGCTCTCCGTACAACACGTACCGCTTTTTGACACCGAAATGTATGATGAGGATTA
>CAYFQZ010000654.1:0-8514 GCA_964345305.1 uncultured Ignavibacteria bacterium
TCCACTTCCTGCAGAGACATTGATTATGGCCTTCACATTGTCGAAGTTGGTGATCTTCCGCATCAGGGGTAGAGAATCCAGCGGGGTGCCGTAATAATCCTCTGGGAATGGAATCCTGAAGTTCTGTCCCAACGCCAGAATAGTAATCCCTGGGTAGGGCTTATATCCTAGATACACGTAGTCTACCCCGTTTACCTTGTCGTATTCCTCCGCCACCTGGGCTATTACCTGCTCGACCATGCCGGGGCCGTTCTGATGCAGACAGCAGAACACCATCTTCACGTCCTTGGCGAAGCACTGCCTGGTTATGGCGTAAGACATGGGGTGGAGCTCAGCCAGGGCCGCAGGGTCGTAATCCACTCCGACCATCAGAATCTCTCCCGGAGTAAGACTTTCCACGAAGTCGTAAACACTTCTGACCTCCGGGGTAACGTAGAGGGGAACCGGAAAAGACCAGATGGCGGTTATAGTTACCACCAGTCCCACGGCCAAATACACCCAGCGCCTGTCTAAGTTCATTATCCTGTCATAGAGAGTCATTTTTCCTCCTCAATCTCTGCCCATGTAACCACGCTCGATGCCCAGCATAATCTTCAGGGCCGTGGCGGTGGCACCCAGACCCACTCCCAGCCAGAAGGCCCGTTTGGCCGCCATGTTGGGTACGGTCAATATGAAATTCACCAACCACTGGTTCACTGCAGATATGGGACCTAAAGGCACCAACCTCAGCATGATGATTATCGCCGAGACCAGCAGAATGGTGGCGAAAACCGTCCTAACTCGGAAGGCCCGGTAGGCGGCAGAGGCGATATAGAAGGCCAGAAGTGAGAACATGGCGGCCTGGATGGGAATGTAAACGTACTCGAACAGGTCCATGAAGATGGTTCCGTATCTGAGACTATCCTGATAATGCGGAACCACTCCGACGAACACCATGAAGAAGAGCCCCGCCAAAGCCACCAGGCTGTATCCCCACCCTTCTGCCTTCCTTTTCACCTTGGCCACCATCACGTTGGTCAAGCTGTACAACCCCAGGCACATGGCAAAACAGCCGATAACCATGGTCCAATCCAAGGCCCACTCGTACAGCCACTCGAACTCCTCCCGGGGGATAAAGTATTGAATCAGCATGAAGAAGCCGACTCCGGCGACCACACCGATTGGCAACGATCTGCGCATGTTTTTCTCCTGACTACAACTGTATTCGGAACAGGTTCACGAAAAACTGGAAATTGAAGGTGGCGGCCAAAGCCCCGAGGATTAAGGCGATCATCACCACCGCCTTGCCCCAGTCTTGGCCTTTCAGCGTCCCCAAAAGGACCGGTTCCCGTCCCAGATAGGCCGAGGCGGCATAAAGCTCTTCCCCGATCAGGGTGTAATCCGTGGCGGCAACGAAGAAGGGAATCTGGGCGATCTCGTCCGTGCCTGAGATTTGAATGGAGCCGGCCAGGGAACCTGTCTCGGCTAAAAGCAGAGACTCGGCATAGAACTTCCCCAGGTAGAAGTTGGTGGCGGGCCTTTCTCTTAGCATTATTCCGTTTACACCAGCCACATAGGCAAATTGCATTGAGGTTAAATAAAAGATATTCTCTTCCTTGTACTGATCCGGTCTTCCCGCCTCCAGATACGCTGCCCTGACCGTCTCCTGCGCCACCGCCATGTTGATCGGATCATTGCAGGGGATCAGAATCGGAGTCTGATACTCCGCTACCTTCTTGGCCACCCGGCTCAGAATGGTGAAGGAAGCTATGGTGGCTATCATGTCTGCGCTGCCCAGCCCCAGGATGTATAGAATCGGCTTGCCCATCTCCGTGGCTCTTCCTATGGCCTCATCCACCGCCTCGATTCCTGCCAGGGGCCGGATATAAAGCTTCTTTCCCTTTCTGGCCAGGGTGATGAAGTACAAGGCGAAAGCGGAGAAGATTATCACGGCGAGCACCACCACGGTTTTGCCCGTGTGATACCACTGTCCGAAAGCATGAGCAGGTGCCGACACCTCTGATTCGGAGTAGAAACCGTCGCCTCTGGCTCTCACCTTGTAGTAGAAGTCCTTGTTGGAGGGAAGATAGTTGGCGTCGGCCTTTTCCTTGGCCCCCTTATTCTCGTAAGTGTTCTCACCGGCAGGAGCCAAACCCTGTACTTCGAACTCGCCGTCCGGCGAATCGGACCTGAGGATCTCGTAAGATACCACGTTGTTCCGACCCGCCCCGTCATCGGCTGAAAGGGTCCAGGTGACGGTTATGGAATGCCCGTTATCGTTTGGTGTGTCATATGCCTGGACATCGGTAGGCGGCGCCGGTAGTACGGGTGCTGTTTCCTCAAGTGCCTCAGTCTCCCCTGCCTCCTCCTGAGCCAGACACCCGTCGGGAGAAAACAGAAGAAGAGGGACCACCACAAACAGGATCGATAAAAGAGCTGCACCGAAGAATCGCTTCCTTTTCATTTTCACTCCTCGCAGAAGCTTTCAGCGGATGAACCGGATTCAACGGACCCGCTGGTCTGCATCCGTTTCATCCTCTAAATCCGTTGACCATCTTATGACAGACTCATCCGATCAGACCGAGCCAGTCATGAAAAAGATAGAACATCCTCCCGATCAAAAGCGACATACGGCTCATCACCGTGTACCCGAACAGCGCTCCGAAGGTAACCATAAGAAACAAGATACCCACACGAGCTGCCCCACCAAACGCGCCTTTATGTTCCTTAGAGAAGAAGAAGTATATCAGACCGCAGAATGTGCCTACCACTATCACGATGTTACCGATGGTGGTATGGGCATCCTCGGAGACAAAAAGCGGCAGGATAGTTCCCTGCACCTGGATGATGCCGTTGCTCTGCAGGAAACGGGTGAACTGAAGACCGGCGGTGGTTCCCACCACGAAAGCCAAAGACCATCGGGAGAGCCACCCGACATTAGGCAGAAGCCTGAGCAACATCAAAATCCCCAGTCCCCCACCTATGACATACACCCAGTGGTAGTCTATTTTTCCCTGAGTGGCGAGCACCGTATAAGCCAGCACCAGGTTGTCTACCAGCTTGGGCATGAAGTACTGCCAGAAGGTCACCACAAACCAGTATCCGGCGGAAACACCGACGAACAGCGCCTCAGAGAATTTGTAAAAGGGATTGTCCTTGTACAAAAAGCTGAAGATTCCCAAAGTCAACAGCGCGCCAATCCACACTCCCACAGCTTCGCCGCTCATGCTCCCACCTCCGACTCCGGCCCCTTCTTTTTCTTAAGCGAGAAGAAGGCCAGATTGCCTATTATGATGAACACGCAGATTACCGCGTGGGCCATGGTCTGAGAGAACATGTATCTTACCGCCCTTGCTTTTCTGTCTATGACGGTCTCGTATTCGGCTCCGCCTTTCATACCACCCAGGATCCCGAGCAGCTGTCCGGTCTGAATATACGGGTACATCGCCGGAGCCTGCACCGCGGTGTTGCCTGCCACCAGCCTTACGTGAAACACGTCCACCGCGTACTGTACCCACTCCTGGGTTCCCGGATAGCCGGCGGACAGGTTGAATATCAAATCGACGTTATCATAGTTCCTGACGCCCCTCATCAAAGGGATCTCGGCAAGCGGAGTACCGCGACCATCCTGAGGATAAGCTTCCTCGAAGCTGTGACCCATGCGATCGATGACAACCTCATTACCGGCGGTGAAGCCTAGATTCACGTAGTCTGTGCCGTACTGCAGATTCTTGGCGCTGATGTCCGGTTCGGCAAAGACCGCTTCTAAGGCGATGTTCGCCTGGAGTGGTCCTTGGGGCCAGAGCCCCATTATTATTATCTTCAGATCCCTTCTGAAGACATGCTTGAAGAATGCCTCTGCCATGGGTTGAAGTTCGGGCATGGACCCGGGATCGTAGTCAAACGAGACCAGAATCTTGGAGCCGGCAGGCAGACTCTCGATGGCGTCGTACACGCCTTGCACTACCGGGGTCACCTGCATGCGGGGGGTTATGGGGAAAAACAGTGGAAAGGCGACGGCTACCGCGATAAGCACGAATATGACCCTTCGGTCGATGCTTACCAGCTTTTCCCAGAAGCTTTTCTCTTGCTGCTTGGCCTGTTCATTCATCTCGGTCTAGTCCCCTCCCATATAAGTTCTCTCCAGGCCCAAAATCACCCTGAGCGCTGAAGACACCACTCCAAGGGCTATGCCGATCATTATGGCCTTCTGCCCGGCGGTCTGTGGGAAGTCCATGACCCAATCTGCCAGATCTCCTAACTGGTACCCTACGGGAAGCCAGCCGCTGATCCAGTCCGATATCAGAACGCGTCCCAGCATCAGGATGAATGCCGCCACCAGAAGCATGGTGGCCTCCACGTTTCGAGCCCGAAAAGCCCGGTAGGAAGCCGAGGCCACGAAAAATGCCAGGAGGGCAAACATGGTGGCGGATAGCGGATAGTAAACGTGGATGTAAAGGTAATAGAAAGCGGTGCCCGGGTTGAGAAATTCCTCTCTTCCGCCGGAGAAAAACAATCCGGGGACGGTCACCAGCAGGAATCCCAGAATCACCACCACGCCAAACGGCCAGTCGCTCTGCTTCTTGTAAACCTTGTCTGCGTTCACCCTCAGCAGGTTCAAAACTCCAAGGTAGATGGCAAACGCGGCTATGATGAAGAACCAGTCCTCGAACAGATCTTTCAGTATGTTGAAGGGAGGAATGAAGTGGGAGATGATCATGGTGAGCCCAACCATCGCTGTCAAGACCAGGGGAACTTCTCTTCGCATGTTTCGACTCCTTCGCTCCTCGCTAGAGAATGGCCCCCAGATCAGGAAGGCTCCATCCCAAGGCCATATTTAGGGTGAGCAGCACCACGCCAACCAGAATCAGGAGGAGGAAGATGAACTTACCCACATCCTGCCCTTTGAGACTTCCCAGCAGCTTGGGATCCTTGGAGAGATACGCCGAGGCGGCAAAAAGCTCTTCCCCGATCAGTGTATAGTCACAGGCAGCCACGAAGAATGGAAGCTGAGTTGGCATTGCGGTGCCGGCGATCTGGATCGCCCCCACCGAGTTGGCGGTTTCAGCCAGGATAAGTGATTCTGCGTAGAACTGGCCCTGAAGGAATACCGCCGCCGGTTTATTTCTCAAGAAAAGCCCGTCTAAAGCTGCGGCATAACCAAACTGATCATCGGTCAGATAATAAACCTGGTCGTCTCTGTAAGCATCCGGCCTGCCCGCGTTCATGTACGCTTCCTTCACCGTCTCCCTGCAGGTCACCATGACCAGCGACCTGGAGACAGGCACCTCCAGCTTGGCATCGTATTCTGCCACCAGCTTGGCCACCCTTCCCAGGATGGTGATGCCGGCGATGGTCTGCATACTGTCCATGTCCATGATGCCGGGTATGTAGTAGATCACTCGTCCCATCTCGGTGGCACGTCCCACCGCATCATCCACGGCTTCCAGGCCGGCTATTTTCCTTATGTAAAGCTCCTTGCCTCCCTTGGCCCTGCTTATGAAGTAGAAGATGGCAAAGCCGATTATCACCACCAGAATGAACAGGGTGAGCCTGGAGAAGTCGAACCACTGTACCCTGGAAAAAGCAGCGTTGGAAGGCACAGATTCGGAGGCCCCGAACGGCGAGAGCGCTCTTACTTTGTAGAAGTAGTTAACCTTGTTCCTGACATCGCTGTCCGAGAAGAAGGTTGCGCCGGCCGCGGTTCCTCCGATGTGTTCGTAAACCCCGCCCCTCTCCGTAGATCTGAGAATTTCATACTCGGTCACGTTGTTCGCGCCAGCCCCATCGTCAGCAGATTTCTCCCAGGTTATGTTGATGATGCCGCCTTTGTCGTCAGGATTGTCGTCTGCAGTTACGTTGGCAGGAGGAGCGGGCGGAGGGCTTATCGCCTCCTGTGTGTCGGCCTCAGTGGCAGAAGCCTCTTGTGCTGCAGCGCAAAGCGGTGTGAGGAAACTGATAGCCAGAAGGGCAAATACAAAAAACCAGAGGTTTGATCTCGTCTCCGGTATCTTCCGCTGCTTCACATTCACGTGCTTACCTGAATAAAAAGAAAAACCTTCAAAGATGATTGCCCTTTGAAGGCTCAACTGCAATTAGTTTTCTGACCAGTGACCGAGTCAACCGTTTCCTTAAAGGCAAATTTGCTGGGCAAGCTAGATATGAGTTCAGACGTCATAAATCTTCCAGGCCAGTCGCCGATACCTTCTCCCCAGCTTCACTCGCCCCCTGAGTTCTACCAATTTACCACAATCTCCAAACCAAGTCAAGGAAAAAATGAGTATCTTGGCCTAAAAACTCCCGCTGCCTAGACCCCATAAGAAAAGCCGAATCTCCGGCGCAGAGATTCGGCCTCATCCTTTGTTATCGAAGCTCACCCACTACGGGCAGGACGGCGAGGGGCCGCTCTTGAAGAGATAGTTCAGCAGAAACACGACGTCGCCGATGTTCACCATACCGTCACAATTGCAGTCTCCGACCTCCAAGGGTTCAGGAGCACCGCTTGATCTGTAAAGGTAGTTGACCGACAAGACCACATCCCCGATGTCGATGACTCCGTCCCTGTTGAGGTCCCCTAGAGAGGAATGAGGAATCCCTGTCACTATTACGCTCCGAGTCTGGTCCGACCATGTCTCCGCTCCCCGTCTGTCCTTGGCTTTTACCTTCCAGTAGTAGGTTCCGTAGTCCAACAGTCTGGTGTACTGCGTTGCGGACAGATTCCAGTGGATCCAGGTCGAACCAGCAGGGAAGTGAGGCGAGGTGCTCACATACAAATCGTACTTCACCCAATCGCCGGCATCAGGATCCGCCGCGGCCTCCCAGGCAAAACGGACTCGGCGCGGGGCGAAATCTTTGTTTGGAGGCCAGATCAAAGAAAAGGCCTCGGGTGGATGGTTGAACACAACCTCATGGTACAAACTCTCTGCCTTCAGTGCATTCCGGACCAGGTCGCCGAAATACAGATTAGCGTAATAGGCGTCGGGATCGGTCGGGTTGGGATGATTGAGCGGGTCCAGGTGAAAGTTCTCTCCTATGACGTAGGCCACACCGAGAATGAGGCTATCTCCTGGATTCAACTCGTCGAAGGGGCCGAAAGACAGAAGAAATCGGACATCAAAGCCATTCGCCAAGTCGTAGCACTGCGGGCTGGACGGAAGCCATCCTTCCCCCGGATGGTTATCAGGCCACACGCATGCGTAAGCTTGATCATAATCGAACTCGCCATTGGACATGATGAAATACTTGGAAACATCGCCGCCCGGCGTGCCTAAGACTCCAGCGGGGAAGACGTTGCCGGATCCATATGGATTCATGCTCTCCCATACATTCTGGTTGGATGCTATCCAAGGGCCCCAGTCGTAAGGATACCCTGCCATATTCGAAATCCACCAATTGTAGGAAACCTGGAGATTAGGGTTTGGTGTGGACAGCACCTTCACCCCCATCACGGATCGCGGGCTATACTGAGTCCAGGTCACCTCCCCTGCCCTGCCATGCCCATCATTGTCTGCAGCCCAGGCGATGTTCACTTCTCGCACATCTCCCGGAGCAACCTGATAGCTCCTCAAGAAGCCGGTCATGTCATCCTGGGCACCATAGGGGCCAAACGAGTTCTCGTCAATGTGCATCACGTCCGCGTCGACGTACAGTCCCATGTACATATCCTGGACCTCCTTCACACCGATGTTCTTGATGATGTACTCGACGATTATGAATTTATCCAGGCCTTCTAATTCCCAGGAATAGCCAGTCTGTGCCACCCGCACGAAAAGTGGAAAATGCTTTCGGTTATCCCAGGGATCGCGCTGAACAGGAGACAACGGTATGTCTCTTGACGAATCAGTGTAAACCGCTATCGCGTCCTGCTCGGATATGGCACCAGGCGAATAACAGGAGACCGTTTGTCTAGTGCTTCTTTCATATATCACACCTTCATACTCCGACTCCGGCCATAATTCGTGGACCCAGGTCCAGCCGTCGCAGCCGACCGAAGTGTACGGATTGTCGTTGACCACCGCACCAATCCATATTCCCCCCTGAAAGAGGTGTTCTATTCCAGAGCCCGGAGGATATTCCAAGGATGGAGCCGGAAGTTCCTCTCCAGGATTGGGATTGAAGCAACCGCCCAAGGATTCATCCAGATCCCTCATCCTGCTTCCCACGAATCCCCAGTTGGTCAAACACATCTGCACGTCGGGCACCCGGTGAACCCTCTGTTGGGGGTTGGGTAACCCCTGCTTGGGGCGGCTAATTGGTTGAGCGTCCCTTTCCAATGCTGAGGCTCGTCTTGCGGTGGCTGCGGCTGCACGAGTAGCCAAGACGAGAAAAAGTGCCAGCATCGAGCATAGGACTATGATCACTATCACTTTCTGATTAGTCTTCATAGTCATGGGACCTCCCACTTTGAGTTGTTATTCATAAGTGTTCACCAGTACCATCTTCCTCTCAGGAAGGATTCTCATTAGGCAAGGGAACAGCATCCCTTCGCCTTGAGAAGACTCTCTTATTTGCTGAGTATTGTCCGCTTTCAATATA
>CAYFQZ010000655.1:0-5630 GCA_964345305.1 uncultured Ignavibacteria bacterium
GCCAAAATCCAGTATCCTGGCCCGACCATCCCGGTCTATCAGTATGTTCTGAGGCTTGACATCCCGGTGAACGATGCCCTGCTGATGCGCCTTGGCCAACCCCTCGCATATCTGCATGCCGATGCCGATGACCTTCTCCATGGAGAGATCTCTCTGACTAATCGTGTCCCGGAGCGAATCCCCCTCCACATCCTCCATGGCGATAAACGGCCTGCCCTGGTATTCTGCAACCTCGTGAATGGTGATGATGTTGGGGTGATTCAGGGCTGCCGCCGCCTGGGCCTCACGCTTGAAGCGCTCCTTGAAATCCTCATCCGAGGCGTACTGCTCAGGCAGAAACTTCAGCGCCACCTTGCGGTTGAGTTTGGCATCCTGCGCCAGGTAAACCTCGCCCATGCCCCCTTCGCCCAGCTTCTCCACAATCTTGTAGTGCGATACGTTTTGTCCAATCATGATTTCAACTCTTCTCCTCTTGATGGCACATGGAATAGCAAAACGAAAATTCGATGGTCTCTCTTCATCTTGGCGTCAAACGCTGTATTTCGAAAGCATCTCTTGGAACTCTGGAAGGTCTCGCACGGGTTCAAGATAGGGATCACCTTTAACCCACGCAAATATGTTCGCCATTCCTCTCTCGAGAGCCTTTTGTAAGTATTTGAGCGCCTCTTCCTTCATCCCCAAGCAGGCATAGGTACCTGCACAATTATAGAGAACAACCCCGTCGTCTGGATCTATCTCCATTACTTTTTCCGCAGCGTCTAACGCTCTCTCGCTTTCACCCATATTGGCATAAGTCACTGCCAATCGACTCAGGACCACCTCGTCCTCCGGGTTCACTTCAAGCTTGCGTGTTCCGAGTTCAATCATCTTGCTTGCCGCCTCCTGAGCGGCTTTTGCCTTGCCGATCTTCCGAAATGTCTGTTCCAGGTAGTGCCAGGGTTCTTCGCTGTAAGGCTTCATTGCCGCTGTACTTCTGAAGTACTCAATAGCACTGTCGAAATCCTCAAGAATCACCGACGTCAGACCCAACCAGTAACAGGCGGGATAGAAGTCACTTTTGCTTTTAAGAACTTTCGCGAAGTTTCGTTTGGCTTCAGCAAATCGCTTTTGGTGAAAGTAAACCATGCCGATGCCGAACTGCGCCTCAATCAGATTCGGATCAAGACTCAATGCCCTTTCGTTCATCTCCATCATTTTTTCCAGCCACGAACGATCGCCCCCGAAGGTTATATAATTGAATGAATAAGCTTCCGCCAGGGCCACGTATGCCAAAGAGAAGTCTGGGTCGATTGACAGGGCATGCTCGAACATTTGAATAGCGGCCTGGCGATCCTTCTGTCCCCGTCGTGACAGAAGTTCACTCCCCCGCATGTAGAAATCATACGCCCGCACGTCGTCAGTCGGTTTCTTTGCCAGCGACTTCTTTTCGGATTCGGTGAGAGACAACTTTAATGCTTCAGCTATTTTCTCCGAGACCTCAATCTGAACGTCGAAAATATCTTCTATGAGTCGGTCGTAGCGTTCGGCCCAAACCTGAAATCCGCTTTTGACATCAATTAGCTGTGCCGTAATCCGAATCTTGTTTCCTCCTTTGCGGACACTTCCTTCCAGAACATAATGCACCCCAAGACTCTTACCCACCTGTCGAGAATTGACCTCTTTGCCGCGGAAGGGCAATACATCTGAGCGCGGAATCACTCTGAGATGTTGAATCTTGGAAAGGTCAATGATGAGATCGTCAGTCATTCCTGCACAAAAGTATTCGTTTTCTTTCTCGGAGCTCATGTTCTCAAGGTAGAGGACAGCTATGGACTTCTTTCCTTCTTTGGACGTCTTTGCCCGCAATGGCTCCTGTAATCGCTGAATGATTTCTCTGGCGGAGGATAGGCGATTGGCAGGATCCTTTTCCAGAAGCCGTGAAACCAGTGTAACAGCATGATCGGGCACGTCAGATCGAAACCATTGAATGGCTTTAGGCTCTGCGTTGAGTATCTCATATATGATGGCGGCCTCATGGTCCCCCTGGAATGGTAGTTGTCCAGTAAGCATCTCATACAGAACAACGCCCAGAGCCCAGATATCCGTTCGGTGATCGATCTCTTCTCCCCGTGCCTGCTCCGGCGACATGTAGGCAATCGTGCCGAGTGTCGAGCCTGCCTGAGTCAGCGTTACGTCTCTTTTCAACTTAACCAGACCGAAATCGCATATTCTCACCCGACCGTCTTTCCCCACCAGGATGTTCTGCGGTTTAACGTCACGATGCACGATCCCTCCCTGATGAGCCGCGGCCAGCCCTTGGCAGATCTGCGAGGCTAAGTCGAGGATTCTGCCGACGGAAAGCTCCCCTCCGGCAATCAGATCCTTCAGCGACTCGCCGTCGACGTACTCCATGGCTATGTATAGTCTGTCCTTCTGCTCCGCGACTTCATGCACCGTGGTTATGTTGGGATGGTTCAGGGCCGCCGCCGCTTGCGCTTCCCGCATGAATCTGGCCTTCAACTCCGGCTCAGATGTGTACTGTGAAGGGAGGAACTTGAGCGCGACTTTGCGACAGAGTTTGGTGTCTTCGGCAAGAAAGACTTCTCCCATGCCGCCTTTGCCAAGCTTACTTAGGATTCTGTAGTGAGATATCCGGTCGCCGATCATTGCCTCACCATCTTTTAATCCTGACTGCCGAGTCGAACCACACACACTTTCCGGATGGGAGTGGTCACGACCCGATTGCCGAATTCCAGACGCAGGCCGCAGCCCGCCACGATATCGGACTTGATAATTCTCCCGCCGAAGGTACAGCCGGCAATGGTGATTTTGGCAGGCGACAAGCCCTTACGATCGAACCACCCGCCGGAGATCAGATACAATCCCTCATCCAGAGTATAGATGGAGTAAACGGAATTCCGTGTGGTGACGAGCACCAAGTCTCCAAACTGCAGATCCACTTTGCGCACCTGCGGCAAAGTTGCGGTCTGCTCGACGATTCTCTCAAGATTGTGGGCCAGTGGCAAGATATCCGTGGACTGCTTTATCTCTCTTCTCCTTTTCACTCTTAATTCCTAACCCTCTAGACCGCTCAGTCTCTCTGTCGCATCCTCAACCTCAGGAATCCCCTGATCAGCATTCGTCCAGATGTGGAGGAATTCTCTGTACTGCTGGATCGCCTCTTTGTTCCGACCTAACTGCTGGTAGGCCTTTCCCAACAGGTGATGTGCCTTCACCGACAGAGTGGGATAACTTATCCTGCGCTCGTCGTGGCTGAGAAGCGTTCTCTCCAGCAGGCTGGCAGCCTCTTCGGCCTGGCCTGATTGGAGATAAGCTTCAGCCAGAAAGTAGCGGGCCTCAAACAGCGGCCTTGAGTTTTCGGTGAGACCTCTTCTCAAATGGGTTATGGCCTCCTCCGCATTACCTTTGAAGAACTCCACCATGCCGGCGACCCGGTGATAGCGGCTTATCAAGACTGGGTTGGCCTCGTCAATGCTCTCTCTCCAGTTTCGCAGGACCTCGTCGGCCGTTGCCGCCTGACCACGCAGCGCCCAGATGATGGCATAGGCGTCCTCCAGCTCGATCGGATCCTCCGGATAGACCCTCTCCTGAATTTCTCTCATCAGTTCGATTTCTTTGAAAGCGGAGTCCAGATTTTCCATCTCCGAATGGATCAGAAACTTCAGACCGTGCTTACCTATAGTGGTCCAGCCCTCCACCTGTTCCTCCCTGTCGGTAGCGATCCCCTGGTCCAACACGGAAAGAGCCCGCCGGAACTTTCCCTGATAGAGGAGGATGTAAGCCCGGCTCACACTCACTGACGAACGCGCCCGCTCATCCGGACTGGACAGCAGCCTCTTGATCAGGCTCTCGGCTTTGGCGTACTCTCTTTTGAAAACGTGCACAGCGGCCAGCTTCCACAGGGCATTGCCGAAATTCGGGTCTATATCCAGAACTCTGGAGTAGTTCTCGATGGCCCGGTCGAGCTGGCCGTAATGGGCATAGATGTCCCCCCGAGTATCGTAGGGATTGGCCTCCTCCGGCGCCAACTCCACGTACCGGCTGGCAAACTCTATAGCCTTCTCGAAATCGCCCGCGTAGCTGTGAAGGTAGGCCAGCTCGTTGTATGCAGAGAGGTAGGAGGAATCCGCTTGGACGGCTTGAGTATAGACTTCAATGGCGTCTTCTCTACGGCCGATCGCTCTGAGCCCCGCAGCATAGACTGCGTAGGTGGTTGCTCGCTTCGGCTCGATCTCGATGGCCCGCCTGATCAGCTCCTCCGCCCTTTCCCAATCCCCCGCCGCTCCTACTCTGGATGCCAGATTCGTCAGAATAACCACCGAGACAGGATCCAGCTCAAAGGCGATCTCCAACTCCTTCATTCCCCGGTCCGCTTCCCCCGTCTCATTTAACAGGAGAGAGTACCAGTAATGGGCATAAGCATAACCGGGGTTAAGCTCGATGGCTTCCTGGTAACGTTTCTCGGCCTCCTCCGGCTCATCCCCAATCCACAGGGCCAGGCCCAGTGACGCGTGAGCCTCGGCCAAATCCTCATCCAGATCCAGCGCCTTGAGCGCTGCTTCCTTGGCCTTCGACACGGCCTCTTCCGTCGGAAAACCGATGTTGCTGGGGAGCACGGCGTAGGCATCGGACAGGCCGGCGTAGGCTAAAGCATAGTTGGGATCGAGCACAATAGCCTTATCGAAGTACTCAATCGACTTCATCAGATGCTCTTCGGTCCGCTTGTTCCACAGGAAACGACCCTGGGTATAGGCGTTATAGGCCTCCAGGTTCTCGGTGTGCCGTTTTATAAAGGCGGCTCGATCGTCTCCCAGCAGCCTGATTTTCAGCACGTCCACTATCGCCTGAGAGACCTCATCCTGGATGGCAAAGATGCTCTCCAGCTTTCGATCGTAGGTCTCGGACCAGAGGTGCGCGCCGTCGGACACATTGACCAACTGAGCGCTCAGACGAATTCTGTTGCCCTCTTTCTGGATGCTTCCCTCGAGGATGGTCGCTACACCCAACTCTCTTCCGATCCTGCGTATGTCTCGGTCTGGAGCCTTGTAGACCAAGACGGAAGACGTGGAGATAGTCTTCAGATCCTCAAGTCCGGAGAGTTTGTTGATGATGGCGTCGGTCATTCCGTCGCAGAAATACTCCTGATCCTGGTTAGGGCTGAAGTCTCTGAAGGGCAAGACAGCGATTGAGCTCTTCCACCCCAAATCCGGGAGCATTTCACCTCCGGGCGGAATCTGCTCCGGAGTTGGCTTGATCAAGAGATAGCTCGCCGCAACGATGATCACGAGAATAACTGCTGCTCCCGCCAACATCCAGACAGCTCGCCCCTTGCGGGCAGGAAGAAACGCGGTCTCGGTGGGAAGGGTGGCCTGAGTGATGGATGCCCGGTACAATCCCTTCAGATCAGCCGCCATATCAGATGCACTCCGGTATCTGGTATCCACATCTTTCCTTAGAGCCTTGTCAACTATCCTCTGAAGCTCCTCCGGAACGTCGGCTTTATAACGGACCAAAGGCTCCGGCGAATCGTTGAGAATGGAGTGCATCATGGCACCCTCATGCTCACCCTTAAATGGCGTCCGCCTGGTTATCATCTCGTAAAGAACCACCCCCAGGGAGAATATGTCCGA
>CAYFQZ010000656.1:0-3635 GCA_964345305.1 uncultured Ignavibacteria bacterium
AGCCCACTCACAGGAAACTCCAGATGTTTAAATCAAGCGCACTTAAGCCTTCCACGTGATTGGCACCCCCCGAAGACGAGCCTACCGATGAACTGAATCCTGCTGCGTTCTGCTTTCATTGTCTTTTGAATTCCTTGGTGTAGAGTTCTCCCGCCTGCATGAGCCTTCGGAGCTGGTTGATGAACTCTCTGACAGAATCCTGGGGAGCCGCAGTCTTCATCTCTTCTGTTACATGTAACCAGCAAGTATATCTATAATTATCTAGTAGGACCTTGGATAATGATTTGACATTTCCATTCTATTTTAGTAAAAGAATTGTAAGTGTAAATATTTTCCTTATTATCCTCAATCTATCATGAACGGTTTTCAAGGGCAATTGAATCCTACTTTCATTATCTGCGGCGCTACGTAGCGAAGGCGTTGCTCATAGGCCCTCCGTCAGTCTCCCCAGCGAGGAGAGTGTTAGACATGAGCCCCAGGGAAATCCAGTTGGGGGATTGGCACGGTAACAGGGAAGGAGGTTTGAGGATCTGAGGCCGCCCAGAGGTCCCAGAGATATTCAACGCTTAACCTTAAAGAAAAGGAGGGAGACATGAAGAAAAAAGAAAACACGCATCCTTACATCCCAGAGTTGGTTGAGCAACTCGAGCAGGGCAAACTGACACGGCGTGAGTTCATTCGATATGCGGCCCTTCTGGGTATGTCGGTAGGTGTCGCCTCGCAAATCGCCGGACTGACCAAACCCGGGCGGGCTTTTGCCGCACGCATCCAGCGTGGGGGCAGGCTGAAGGTCTCGGGGGCCGTTCAAAAGGTCACCCACCCTGCGCAATTCTCCTGGGTGGCGCCATCGAATCAGTTGCGACAGGTCGCGGAGTACCTCACATTCACCGACGGCAATAACGTCACCCATCCCTATCTTCTGAAAAACTGGGAAGCCAGCGAGGATCTGAAGACCTGGACCCTGAACCTTCACAAGGGCATCAAGTTCAACAACGGGGATGAGTTCACCGCAGATGATGTGGTCTTTACCATGAACCAGTGGCTGGACAAAGACGTGGGGTCCTCACTGCTGGGCATGGTGGGATCCTACCTAAGCCCTACGGGCATCGAAAAGACCGATAAGTACCAGGTAAAACTCCATCTCAATAAGGCAGAGATCGCCGTGCCAGAGCACATGTTTCATTACCCGGCCTTGGTCTTGAATCACAGGACTTTTGAGGGGGATTTCATCAAACGGCCCCACGGCACAGGCCCGTACACCCTGGAACTTTACAGGGAAGGGGAGCGCTGCGTGGTCAAACGGCGCAATGACTACTGGAAGAAGGGTCTCCCTTACATGGACGCCATGGAGTTCATCGACATGGGAAGGGAGATGCCTCCGCAGATCGCTGCCATCAAGGCTGGCGAGATCGACATGATCGACCTTTCCGATTCGGGGGGAACAGACGTGTACCAGGTCCTGAAAGACGACGCAAATGTCAACGTCATGCCATCTACCACCGGCCAGGCCCGGGTGCTGCGTATGCGGGTGGATATGAAGCCCTGGGATGATAACCGAGTGCGAATGGCCCTGAAGCTCTGTCAGCACCGGGAGAAGATTCTGGCGTTGGCCTACTTCGGTCAGGGCCGCCAGGGGCAGGACTGCCACGTCTCCCCCATACACCCGGAATACTGCCAGAAACCCATCCCCAAGTACGATCCGCAGCGGGCCAAGCAACTTTTGAAGGAGGCCGGATACCCCAAGGGCCTGGACGTCAACCTGGCCGTGGGGAGCGGATGGACGGATGTAGTGCGCTATGCCGAGATCCTCAAACAGGATGCCGCACCGGCCGGCCTGCGAATTAACATCCAGACCATGCCCACCAGCCAGTACTGGGAGAAGTGGACCGAGGTGGATCTGGGCATCACGCCCTGGACACACCGGCCGCTGGGGACCATGGTGCTAAACCTGGCCTATATTGCCGATGCCAAGGGAAAGCCGGTTCCTTGGAACGAGACGCGCTGGGTGGATAAGGAGTTCTCTCAGTTGCTCGAGAAGGCCAACGGGACTTTGAATGTGGATAAGCGGCGTAAGATCTTCTGCGATCTGGAGGAGATCCAGATGACCCGCGGATCGATCGGCATTGCCTGGTGGCGAAACGTCTGGATGGTTACCAGAAACTGGGTCCAGGATGTGCGTCCTCATCCCACCTTGTATATGCTTTTCAACACCGTATGGCTCAAGAAGAAGGCATAGGGCCTCGAGCTCATGGAAAAAGGTCGGTTGGGACGGGCTGAGAGCTCGATACCCAACGACGTTAACGATACCGGATACTGGCCTGCCGATGCCTGATCCAGTATCCGGTATCAAGGATCCAGAGTCGAGCATTCAGCATCGAATTCGGGGCGACGGCCGGGATATCGAAACACCCGGGATCATTTGGGGAGATAAAGGCCAAGAAAATGGCAAAGTTCATCGTTAGGCGCTTTCTGTTGCTCCTGCTCACCATGGCTCTTGTTTCGATGGCCGTTTTTCTCATTACCGAGTCCTCACCGGGAAATGTGGCGCGGAATGTCTTGGGCGCTTTCGTCACTCCCGAGCAGGAGGCCTCCTTTCTGGCGCAGATGGGCCTGGATAAACCCGTGTACACGCGGTACCTTTACTGGCTCGTTGGCAATGACTGGCATGGGTCCCGCAAGGTCGGTCTACCGTTGAGACGGGTCAGCACGGAAGAGGGCTTCGTGGAATGGTGGGCTGTCAGGGAAGATGGAGCCCTGATCCGTTGGAAGCTTCAGGGAGAGGATGTGATCGCCGTCGTTAAGTTCGCCGACGGCACCACCAGCGAGTACTTGAATAATGAAAGGTGGCGGAAAGATGAGAAGGGTGTAAGCAGTTTCTGGGGGGTGGACACCCAGAACCATGTGGTCAAGTGGGAAAAGGGAACCGATCGAAAGGTCTGGACCTTCGTGATGGGAACCGGGTGGATGAAGACCTCTGGAGGCCCTGTTGAATACATACCCTTGAAAAAGGGATTCATTCGGGGGGATCCCGGTGTCTCCCTTCGAACGGGTCGTCCTGTGGCTAAGAGCCTTTTCATCCGGTTTCGCAACTCCTTAGTGCTAGCTGGGATCGCCTTTCTCATCGTCATGCCTCTGGCCCTGTTTCTGGGTATGGTTGCGGGGCTGAAGGAAGGGAGTATTCGGGATCGGGCGCTCTCTGTGGGCGGCATGATGTTTTCGGTGACCCCGGAGTTCGCCACTGGAATTTTCCTCATCCTTCTAGTGGCCGTGTGGCTGGGATTGGTCCCCGGTGCCACGGTCTTCGGCGAGAAAGCCCCCTGGGAAAGGCCGGATATGCTCATCCTACCCGTCTTGACCCTAACACTCATCGAACTGGGGTACGTGTTGCGCATCACGAGGGCAAGCATGGTGGAGGTGATGAGGTCTCCATACATCCGCACAGCCTTTCTCAAGGGGTTGTCATACTGGCGGATCGTGCTGAAGCACGCGATACGAAACGCCTTGATGGCGCCGATCACGGTGATCATGCTGCACGTAAACTGGCTGATGGGCGGAATCGTGATCGTGGAAGTGGTCTTCGGTTATCCCGGTCTGGGAAAATATCTTCTTGAGTCCGCCCTATACAAGGATATCAA
>CAYFQZ010000657.1:0-2438 GCA_964345305.1 uncultured Ignavibacteria bacterium
TAATAACAGTCGGCGGAATCCTCGGAAACAATTCAGACAAGGTAGTTCTGCCCGCTGAACCTCGGCTTGATTTCCGGATTTTTTGCTTGACATGTGACGCGAAACCCTTATCTTTTTATCGGAAGGGGACCAGTTCCGAGTTTTTTGGACCAAGAGAGGAATAGTACTTACTTCTTTGCGTTCCTGCGACACACGGTCAGACTTTGAATTTCTTGACAGGACCCTCAGTAGCCGCAGTATCTGCGTCACTGAAGGGACCCATATTCTATCCTTGAGCGCACGGAGAAATAGGGACTTCACAAAGGTTAAGGGACAACGACTAAACCCGATCTAAAAGAGGAGGTGAGATTCATTCCTCGCAACCTGAGGGGCAACAAGACAATTGCCAAATGTTCAGATGAACACTGAAGCTGCCTCAAGCGGGCTGAAGGAGGTGGTAGGGTTTGTATTTTTGCATTCATTCGAGCTCCATTTCGATGGTGAGTTTTGATCACGCCCACCATCGAAGGTCGTTCCCTTTTCAACCCTCAAACTCAAGGAGGGAAAAATGACCAAGAGATGGATAGTTGTTTTCGGCATTGTGGCGATAGGCCTGAGTTGGTCCGGGGTCAATGCTCAGCAGGGCAGCTCCGAGGACTGGCAGGGCTTCGTCCAGGGGACCGAAGTTCAGATGCCGACGCAGAGGGCCCCGTCTTTGTTCCCCGCGTTTGGCCAGGAGGTTCCCGTCATGTACGGCCCGGGAGGTGCGGAGGCGCTATTGAACGCGGTCCGTCGTTCTCAGACTCCTGAGGGGCAGGATCTCCTAAAAAGCTTTTTGCCCCAGCAAAACACCCTCGATGGCTTTCCGCCCGCGGCTCCTCCTTTGGGAGCCAGCTTCACCGGACCGGCCTGGGGGGGAATATGGATTCCGGGTGATCCTGTGATTGCCGCCGGCAGCACGTACGTCGGCGTCATGATCAACTCCCAGTGCGACTTCTACACCAAGGCCGGAGTCTGGTCAGGGGGGTCAATTCTGAAGGTCTTCTTCGCTCCGGTCTATGACAGCCTTAACTGTCGTGATCCCTTTGACGTGAAGATCATCTACGACCACCATGCCAACAAATGGGTCATGCTGGCTTTGACATATTGCAGCGCCTCAGCCAACTCCTATTACCTGGTGGCCGTGTCCCAGACAATGAATCCACTGGGGAGTTGGTGGATATGGGCTCTGGACGTGATGGACCCTCTCGAGCCTGTGCCCCTGTGGGCCGATTATCCGGGCTTGGGGTTTGATGCGGACTCCGGGGTCTATGTTACGTCCAACCAGTATCTCTTTGCCGGCGGCTTCCAGTACGCGAAAATCCGTGCCCTTCGCAAAGGAGCGCTGTATACCGGAACCGCTGCCTGGTGGGATTATTGGGGCATGATCGATGCTGACGGGATAACACCCACTTTCACCATAAAGCCGGTTCATACCTTCGGGAATCCGGGGACGGAGTATCTGGTCAACTCCAAGTGGGCCGGGGGAAACACGGTGGACATCTGGAGTGTACTGCCAGGAGATCCATTCCCCATGAACTGGGGTGCGGTTGGGATAGGCTGGTATTTCCCTCCTCCCGTTCCACCCTGCTCCGATTCAGGGCTGAATCTCTTTGACTGCCGGACGCAGGACGCCCAGTATAGAAACGAATACGTTTACACCTCCTTCCACGAGGAATGGGATTGGGGCGCAGGAATAAAGGCGGTAGTACGGTTCCTGAAGATAGACATCCCCACCATGACGCCGGCCATTGACGAAAGATACGGACATCCGGAATATCACTACTTCTTCCCTTCGATATACTCTGCTCCCAACGATAACATCGTGACGGTGTTTAATCGCTGCGGCGGCACCGAGGTGGTGGAGTTCCCGAGTGCACGCTACTCAGCCCGCTTCCTCACCCAGGGTGATGTTGCCAGCAGGGCCAGCCTCTATCTTCAGGCTGGGCAAGCCTGGTATGGCGACTGGGCCAATCCGAACCGGTGGGGAGATTACAGTGGCATCGCCTATGATCCCTTCGTCTTCTGCACCATGTGGATTTACAGTATGTACTCCACTAACGCGCCTCTGCCTGCCAACTGGTCGACCTGGATTGGATCTGTCTTCACGCATCCAGGAGAAGGAGGGGACAGTCTCTACTGGAAGCCCGACTATGAGGATTACGCACCGAGTGGCATGGTGGACATCGATCAGAAGCAGGACAACTGGAAAAAAACAGACACCGGGAAGTGGACCTTCTGCGGTCCTGCAGCCGTGGCCAACTGCTTCAAGTGGTTTGACTCGAAGTACAACGTTCCGCCAGGAGTACCGGGTGATGGGAACGATCAATTCCCTCTGGTCAGAGACTACATGGACAATCTTCCGCCATTCTTCGCACCCGCTTGGGATGATCACGACCCGTGGAACGTGGATCACGTTA
>CAYFQZ010000658.1:0-3775 GCA_964345305.1 uncultured Ignavibacteria bacterium
GCGAGTACATGATAGAAGACGCTGCCCAGATCCCAGTGGAGGTGGAGTACGCTTCCGAGTTTCGTTACAGAAGCCCCATAATCAAAGAAGGCACCGTTGTCTTCGTGATAAGTCAGTCCGGCGAGACCACGGACACTCAAGCGGCACTCAGGGAGGCCAAGAGAAAGGGAGCCACCGTGCTAGGAATCTGCAACGTGGTGGGAAGCACCATTGCCAGGGAAAGCGACGGTGGGGTCTACATCCACGCCGGCCCGGAGATAGGAGTGGCCTCTACCAAGGCCTTCAGCTCCCAGATGATGATTCTGTCTTTGGTCTCTCTGCTTCTGGGGCGGATGAGGACCATGTCCCTGGAGAAAGGGAGAGAGATCATCGACGCCATCAACAGAATTCCAGACCAGGTGGAACGGATTCTGGCGAACAATGACCAGGTCAAGGACATAGCCGAGAAATATTACAAGAACAACAACTTCCTTTACCTGGGAAGGGGCTTCAACTTCCCCATTGCCCTGGAAGGGGCCCTGAAGCTGAAGGAGATATCATATATACACGCCGAGGGTTATCCCGCCGCCGAGATGAAACATGGCCCCATAGCCTTGATCGATGAGAACATGCCGGTGGTGGTGATAGCCCTGAAGGATAAGGTGCACGACAAAGTCCTCTCCAACATAGAGGAGATTAAAGCCCGGAAGGGAAAGATCATTGCAGTTGCCACTGAAGGCGATAACGAGATTGCGGACAAGGTGGATCACGTAATCTACATTCCCGAGACGGTGGAACTTCTAACCCCGATCCTCTCAGTGATCCCCCTGCAGCTTTTGGCCTATCACATGGCGGTTCTGCGGGGCTGCAATGTGGATCAGCCCAGAAATCTAGCCAAAAGCGTCACCGTTGAATAAAGGCATCTCTTGTAATTCGGACGTGCCCGTTTCTCGGGGCACTACCGGGTAGCTTCCGCGTAACGTGCGAACTGGTCTGCCACGAGGTGCCTTAGCCGTGAGACGGGAAGGTCTACATGCGGGTCATTCATAGTACGACTGTTGCAAGGCATACGCAGATTTTGGTTGACAACGCGCTTGCGTAACGTATAATAATAGCTCGCTGACGGAGAAAACTATGGCTGCAAGCATGACCGGATATGGCAGGGCCGACCTGATCCAAGAAGACGTTAAAGCGGCGGTGGAGATAAGCTCGGTGAATAATCGCTTTTGCGAGATACAATTTCGCCTGCCCAAGAATCTTTCTCCCTTAGAATCCAAGCTGAAAGAGATAATCCTTTCGACCATCAGTCGGGGCAAGATCAGCTTCAACTTAACCTGGGAAGAAGCCTCTCCGGTGGCCTCGTACGTTAAGCTGAATGAAGAGGCGGCAGACGTCTACTTTAATATTATGAAGCAGTTACGGGAAAGGTACGCCCTCTCCGGCGATGTCAGATTAGATCAGTTCTTCAACCTGCCCGATCTGGTCAGGGTGGAGAAGGCAGAGCCGGATCTCGAGAAGGCCTGGGAGATCATCTCGAAGATGACCCGGCAGGCTTTGGAAGAGTTTGACCGAATGCGCCGGGCAGAGGGCCAGAAGCTGGCCCAGGACATGATGGAACGAGTATCCAAGCTTGACCAGACCATACCCGAAATCGAGAAACTGACGCCCAGAGGTGTCGAGACCTACCGGAAGAAACTCCAAAGCAGGATAAAGGAGCTTCTTGACAACTCAACCGGGAACGAACACCGGCTGGAACTTGAAGTAGCGCTGATGGCCGAGAAGAGCGACGTCACCGAGGAGTGCGTCAGGTTCAAAAGCCACAATCAGCAGTTTCTTTCGGCTCTGAAGGAAGATGCGCCGGTTGGCAAAAGGCTGACCTTTCTACTCCAGGAGATGAACCGCGAGGCTAACACCATAGGAGCGAAAGCTGCCGACTCCGAGATCTCCAGGAAGGTGATCTTCCTGAAAGAGGAAATCGAGAAGCTGAGAGAACAGGTGCAAAATATCGAGTAGCCGCTAGCGTAGCGTCTGCGCCGCCGCGTTCTGAGCCCAGAGGCCTTTTGTAACTCCTCTCCCCGACTAGGTTATTACTCGAGCGCGGAGCGAAACTAAACACGTTTCCGGGTTTTGGTCAACAGATGGATGCCTTATGCAATCCCGGCATCAACCTCACAGGAGCAGCAAAGGAAAGGAACTCCTGGTGGTTCTATCCTCCCCTTCCGGCGGAGGAAAGACCACCGTCTCCGAGAGAATACTGAAAAAGCAGCGAGGCTACGTCCGCTCCGTCTCCGTCACCACCAGGAAAAGAAGGAAAGGCGAAAAACAAGGCAAGGACTACCTCTTTGTCACCGAAGAGGAGTTCAGAAGGAAGATCAGGAGGCGCGAATTCGTCGAGTGGGCCTGGGTACACGGCCACCGCTACGGAACGCTGAAGGAATCTCTAAACAAAGCCAAAAGTGAGGGCAGAGTCGCGCTGTTCGTCCTCGACGTGCAGGGCGGCATGGCCATGAAGAAAAAGTATCCCCGAAGCGTTCTGATATTCATTCTACCTCCGTCCGCAACAGAGCTTAGACGAAGACTGACCGGGCGGGGAACCGAAGATATGCCGGAGTTGGAAGGGAGACTGAAGACTGCGTTAAAGGAAATGAACTTCTGGTCGAAGTATGACTATGTCGTGGTGAACAAAAACCTCAAGCTAACTGTGGGGTGGGTGGAGAAGATCATCGAGTCGGAGAAACTTAAGGCCGGCCGGTTTGATTTTGCCCGATGGAGCAGGGACGAGAGCACAGGCAGCAGGCTGAGGCCTTGAGGTCTCGTCTGTCCGCAGCCCTAAACCAAAATCAGAGTTGGATGTGACGCACTTGCGGGAGTGACGACCCGCAATTTCGCATATAGAGGCAACAGAAGTGAAACCCTTAGAGCCAGAGTTTGACCCGCGGGCATGCGCTGGGTGCTGCCCCGGCACTGAGCGCCCCACAGCCCGATCTGTTGAACGGGCAAAGATTTCCGTATGAAACATCGTCTAGTTTTTTGCCCTGGAAGGCCCACGTCAAAAGGAGGAACTGATGGAATTAGATCGCACCGAGGAAATAGAGAAGGCCTTTAGGAATAGATATGAAGCGGTGCTCAAAGTGGCCAAGCACGCCAGAAGGCTGAATCTGGAGAGACTAAGACAGAAAACGGAGGGAGAAGAGGCTGAGCCCGCACCAACCGAGGAGAAACGCATAAAGGTGGTCACCGAGGCCCTCCAAGACCTGCTTGGAGGAAAGGTGAATTTTGTAGGACCGTAACGTGCGGACTTGCACCGGTCGACGAAGAAGAGCAGGCCGATTTTCCCGCTTCTGGACAAAGGAGCCATCCGGGTGGACAAGAATCTGGTGATAGTGGAGTCTCCGACCAAGACCAAGGCGCTGAAGAAGTTTCTGGGCAAGCAGTTCATGGTGGAGGCCTCGGTAGGACATGTGAAGGATCTTCCCCGGAAGAACCTGGGGGTGGACGTAGAAAACAACTTCGCTCCTCGCTATGAAATCATAAGGGGCAAGAAGAAAATCCTGGATCAGCTCAAATCCCGTTCCCGGAAGGCCAAGACAGTCTATCTGGCTCCTGATCCTGATCGCGAAGGAGAAGCCATCGCCTGGCACGTGGCCTCGGAGATAAAGAAGATAAACGCCCGGATACTGCGGGCCTCGTTCAACGAAATCACCGAGCAGGCGGTAGTGAAAGGAATAGAGCAGGCCGGCCAGATCGACATGAACATGGTCCGCGCCCAGCAGGCTCGCCGGATACTGGACCGTCT
>CAYFQZ010000659.1:0-9128 GCA_964345305.1 uncultured Ignavibacteria bacterium
GGGACCCCACCTGAACAGTCTCAAAGACAATTAGAGAAAACTGTCAGATGAAAGAAACGTTTTCACGAACAATCAGTTCGAGCAAAGAAAATTCGGGGGTGAGAAGATGAGAAACCAAAAGGCCTTCCGTTTGATGGTTCTGGTCATATTCGCGTTGATCGCGGTGAATCTAAGCTCCTACGCCATGCCGCCTCACAGTGATCTGGAGGACAGGATCAGATCGGGAGAGGTTGCACTACCGATGCATCTTCTCGGTCCCCAATTCGGGCAGGACTCTGGGCTCAACCAACCCAGCATCCACCCGATCAGCCAGACCTATCCCACTGGCACCGGGCCGGTAGGAAATTTCAACGTCCTGGTTCTCTTGGTGGAATTCACCGACAAAGCTTCAGGTGTTGATTCTACTTTTTTCGACACACTGGTTTTCGAGAATCAATCCGGGTGCGTTCGCCATTACTATCAACAGGTCTCCTACGGAGCCCTGGACATCGTGACCGTCGATCTGCCCTCCGCTACCGGGTGGCATACTGCCCCCCAGACGTACGCGTACTATGTGAACGGCCAATATGGGCTCTACGGCACCTACCCTAACAACTGCCAAAAGCTCGTCGAGGATCTGGTGGATTTGGCGGACCCTGTGGTGGACTTCTCACAGTATGATAACGATCTGGACGGGTATGTCGACGCTCTGATAGTGGTACACGCCGGACCGGGTGCTGAACTGACCGGGGATACCAACGACGTGTGGTCGCACAAATGGGGTGTTACCTGGTCCTGGTCCAGCTCAAATCTCAAGGATGGGGTGCAGATATGGGACTACACCATACAGCCTGAATACTGGTACTCTTATTACGACATGACGTGTGGTGTATACTGCCACGAGCTGGGACACGTTTTCGGGCTGCCCGATCTGTACGACACAGATTACACCTCTTACGGGGTCGGTGACTGGAGCCTTATGGCAGGCGGAAGCTGGAATGGTTCTTTGGGAAACTCACCCGCCCATCCGGATGCCTGGTGCATGTCCCGGCTGGGATACGTGACGCCGACCGTGGTCAGCAGCAACACCAGCGGAGCTTCGATCCCCGCGATCCAAAGCTCCCCCACGGCTTATAAGCTGTGGACCTCCGGTTCGCCCCTCAACGAATATTTCCTGGTGTCCAATCGGCAGAAGACAGGCTACGATGCTGCTCTTCCTGCCGCCGGGCTCCTGATCTGGCACGTGGACGAGACCGTCAGCGATCTTGGGGCCAATGACAACGAGTGGTATCCGGGCTATACGGCTTACGGCCACTACAAGGTAGCTCTGGAGCAAGCAGATAGCTTGTGGGAGTTGGAATCAACCGTTCCCTTTGGCGCGGTGAACTACTTAGGTGATCCCTACCCCGGAACCTCGAACAACCGAACCTTCAATGGAGGCTCGGTGCCCAGCAGTGACAGCTACGCCGGCTCCCAGACATATGTGGCCGTACAGAATGTTTCCAACTCCGGACCGGTGATGACCTGTGATCTTTTCGTCAGCCCGGCGGACGTGGAGGAGGACGCACACGAGACCAGACCCGCGGCCTGCCAGTTGACGCAGAATTATCCCAATCCCTTCAATCCCCTGACGGTGATCGACTACACGGTTCCGCGAGCAGGACGCGTCAGTCTTGAGATCTTCAATCTTCTGGGACAGAGAATCCGAACGCTGGTAGATGAAAAACACGAAAAGGGACAACATTCGGTGACCTGGGACGGCACCAACGACCAAGGAATTCCCGTCCCAACCAGCGTTTACCTCTGCCGCCTGCAGACCGATGATTTCGAAACTTCGAACAAGATGGTTTTGCTGAAATAAAAAGGAGCGACCCATGGATGACATCCTGAGGCTGACCGACGATAGTGCTAAAAGACACGGCCGAAAGGCCAGGTTGCCTCTCAATCGGGGCGTTACCGCCGAGAGAATAGAGAAACTGAAGAAGACCTTCCAACCTTATTGGATGCGCGGCATGATACCCCACAAGAACGGACAAGAGGAGGGTTTGGACGCGGCGAATAACTTCACCGACGCTTGACGGTTGCTTAAGGTTCAGGAACCGTCGCCGTCAAGAAGGATTCTTGCCCCAGGATCCAAGGAGGGTCGTCGGAACTCAGGTTACCGTATAGGCCGGGACGGGGAGGCCGTAAGAAGGTCGAAGTCTCCTTTCCTTTGTCTTCGAGACAGCGATTATCACTCGAAGTACAGGACAAGGAGAAGCTTTCCGAGGCTCGAAAGAAACGACTTTTGGGCGTGCAAAGCTATTTCCCAATGTTTCCCCAATGCTAGGTCTGATCCGACGGCCCTCGTTTCATACATTCCCTTGATGCATCGCAGCTCCATATGCCGGGCCATCCCACAGGAGAACCCCCAGAGGGCAAGGCAACTTCCCGGATGGTGCCAGGCCACGCTCCCCCCTGTATGGCTGAGAGGAGCCAGTTACCTTTCTCCGGTCCGACGGAGTTTGGGACGGTCCACGGAAAGTCTGGGCGCTCAGCGGGAGACTCCGCTCAACCACAAAGAGTCGATACAAGCCGGGCACAGATCGTGCGGGCCACAGGCATCATTTGTGGTAGCCTGTGCCTTTGAGGATTGAGAAAGCCCGGTATATCTGCTCCATGAGAAGCACCCTCGACATCTGGTGAGTGAAAGTCATACGGGAAAGAGAGAGACTCACAGGACAGGCATGGGTGACTCTCCGAGACAGTCCCAGAGCACCACCCACCACAAAGGTAAACTCATCGTAGCCCTGATTCAACTTGGAGTACAACATGCGGGCGAACTCTTCGGAATTTTGCTGCTTGCCTTTGACCTGCAAGGCCACGCAAAGGTTCTTGGAAGGGCCCGCACCGGACTTGTTGAGATGCTTCAGGATCCTTTCAGCTTCAACTTTCAGAACTGCCTCAGCAGGCTTCGATTCTGTAATCTTCTCCTCCTTCACCTCCACCAGCTCGACCTGGGCGTACCTCCGCAGGAGCTTCTGGTAATGAAGGATTGCCTCTTTGATCCATGCCTGTTTGGCCCTGCCCACTGCTACGACCTTGACCTTTACCAACTCCCACCTCGCCAGGGCTTATCCATCCGATCCGATTCTAGCTCGCTTTGACGTCGACTCGATTGCCAGGTGGCCTCACCTTCGCTTTACAAAGAACTGCCTTGCTATCCGGGATCGGTTTCCCATTCGGTCCTTCGCGGATATGGTCAGCAGATGTCTGCCATAAGCCAGAGGAGAAACGGGGCGGCTGAAGAGAATCTTCTTTTCCACATCGTATTCTGGTATCATCCATTTCCCGTCGATCTCCACCCGGATATCTTGATCGTTTCCGATACCTGAAAGATCATCTTTCACCACGGCGGTAATCCTGGGCTTTCTATCCCTTGTGCTACTGCCTGGTCGAATTGAGATTTTGTCTATCCTCGGCGGAAGCGTATCCTCAAGAAGCGCGTAGGAAGAGAGATACCTGACTTGGCCTTCCACCCTCCGATTCGCCGTGTCCAGTTCGTGGCCAATATGCTTCCAGGAGCTCTCCCCCGCCAGTTCGTACAATGCCAGCCTGAGTGGATCACACCCGTCGGCGGGATAGCCGATGGAGACTCTGGCCCGGCCCTTCAGGGGAACGTCGGAAGGCTCAAATTGATAAACCTTCCCCACGAGTTTGTGCTTCGTTTTGGACTCCGGTTTTATGGCGTCAATGGTGACGTTCATGTCTCTGTAGACCACGTCCGGGCCCATCTCGAGTGTTGCCTCACCATCTAGGCTTATTGCGACACCTCCGTGGGAATCGGTGATGATGGCGACGGGAAGGGGGTGTTTCAGATTGACCGTATCTCCGGATGGGCTCACCCCATTTAGCAGAAAGGTCATCTCTCTCTGATCCTCAAGGAAAAACGGGAAAACGACCTGATATCTTCCGACGTCCGTTTGCTCCAGGAAAAGAGGGTCGAAATCGAATTCGCCGGACTTCAGAGTCAGGGCGGGCTCTTCCCGAAATATCCGATTTAAACCCAGATCGAAGATGAAGAGATTGTCTTTGAAATCGTACTGAAGACTGAGGTCAAGAGAGTCTTCGTTATCGCTGACAGCCGGCTGGTCCATGTGCACAGCCAGATATTTCCACTCGGAGAACGCGCCGAAGCCGTCCCGAAGTCTTACCCTGAGCAGGCCAGGCCGGTCAATCCCTGCCTCCACTAAGATCACGTGCTCGCCCTGGCCCTGACCGACCTCCTCTTTGGCGAGTACTTGCCAGGATAAATCGTCCGGACCTCTTTTTTCGAGAATGATCTCCTGAACTGGATCATCGTAATCGTCGAAGCGGACTCTAATACTCTGTTCGTCACCGGATCGCTCAAGCAGGCACGAGGTGATCGACGGGCTTTGATCGAAGATAAGATCAACAAGCAAGGTGGCAGGATTACCCTGTGCGTCGAAGGCCCTGATGGTGGCCTGGCGGATTCCGGGCGGAAAGGCCCGAGTATTGATCCTGCCTCCCCTGGGATCGTACAGCAAAAGATCGTTGCCAAGATCAACGTAGAGCTTATGGAAGTCTTTCCCTCGGCTCTTCCTGAGCCCGAAATCCCGATCCAGCTCTACCTGATGGGTGGTTTGAAAGGAGATCCGGTCGTACTGCGAGGCAAACAGCAGACTGTCGTCAAGGTAAAGCTCAAGGCCAAAGACTCCGAATTTGTATCCGGAGTTGCGGGCCCGATCGTAGACTGATAACTCCAGGCCCACCTCGCCGTCCAGCAGCAGCTTCTCTTTCAGCCGGTAAGTGCCTTGGCCGCCATCCCAAGATAGGGGCGAGACCACCGGCCGGGTCGAGCCGTTGACTCTCGCATCCCAGGCTAGCGGCCTTATGGCCAAGAATTCCATTACCGGGGGAATGCCGTCATCGACGGAAATCCCTGCGATAAGAGGATTCAGCGGATTGTTGGTCGAGTCCCTCAGCTCAAAGTGAAGATGCGGCCACCCCCAACCAGTTTCTCCCGAATAGCCGATCAGTTCCCCCTTCTCCACCCGGATTTGTTCCTCTTCCAGGAAGAGATCCGTATAATAACTCTCCTGCTCTAGCTGTCGCTCCGTCACAAGCTGACCTATCCTGTCGGAAAACCCGGACAGATGTGCGTAGACGGCAAAACGCCCGTCGTCCAGTTTCAGATAAACGGCTTTGCCGTATCCGTTCCACGAGGCATAGATGCGGTAGACGGAGCCGGATCGGCAGGCGAACACCCTGTATCCGATTTTTCCTCTCGTCGGAATGTCAATCCCGGAGTGGAAACGGAAATGACGATGATCTCCGAACACGGAGGAGAGCTCCCGATTTTTCTCGATAGGCCACAGGTAGCCGCCACCGGCCTCTTGCGGAAGAGAGGGCGATGCCCCGGGAACAGCGAATATGAACAACAGAGAAAGATTAGCCAACCAATCCCGTAATTTCATAACGAACCAATATTAAGATGCCTCGTCGCTCATGTCAAATCCTTTATAGTGCGTATATGGGTGGACGGCCACCAAGGGCCGCCTGCCGGGCAGAGCGGACTCCGGTTCATCCTTCAAGGTAACAGGATATCGGGAATCGCAGCTGAAGTCAACCGTTAAGAGGAAGATCGACAGCAGCTCTGCGAGGCCACCTGTGCGGTCTGTCGGTGCTTCACCTGAGGGTATTTCTTGAGCAGTCGGAATCTGGCGAACCAGGCCGGAAGGCGATCTTCGCGTCGACGAGAAACAGGCAGCCTTTATCGCTGCCTAGCCCTCTTCCGTCACCTGAACTTCTTCCATCCTTTCGCTTTCGTCACCATCGGAGGACTGATCGATGTCCACGATTTTTATGTCCTGGGCATACCTCTTGGTGCGGTATCGTGTAATCCGTCCTATCTTCTTCACTATCTCCACCATTCTTTCCACCTGGAGCATGACCTTATTCAGCCTTTCCACCGAGGGGTCTTCATGTGAAAGTTTGGCCATTACCAACTGAAGATTTCCCATGATAGCGGTCAACGGCTGGTTCAACTCGTGGCTGGCGGCACCCGCCATTTCCACCACCGCTGCAGCCTTTTCCTTCTCAATCAGCCTGTTCTGTGTCTTCTTGAGTTCGTCGTTTAAGGCAGCCAGCTCGTCCTGCATCTTCTTCATCTTGATCAGATTCCTCACCTTAAGGGGAAGCTGGAATCTCCGGTCATCGTCGCTCAACGGTTTGGTGAAGTAATCATTTGCCCCCAGCTCCAATCCGTTCTCGATGGCCGTCGAATCCTTGAGGGCCGAGGCAATTATCACCGGGATGAAACTCGTAGATGGATTTGCTTTTATCCTCTCCAGAGTCTGGAATCCGTCCATTCCCGGCATCATCAGATCCAGGATGATCAAATCCGCCTTCTTGTGCTCAAGGATGGCCAGTGCCTCCTCTCCGCTGGCCGCCTCAAGAAAATCGTATCCTCCCGAACGCAGTATGGTTCTGAGGATTCTCAGGTTTACCTTCTCATCGTCGACCAGAAACACCGTGTCCATCTTCTCTCCCTCTCCGCTGGTGTTACCGTTTTTTATCTGACTCTGAAGAGCGTCTCCTGCTCCTCTGGAAGGGGCCTGCGACCAAGAAGACGATCTTTCCCGGATGACCACCGTTCGTCGTAACCTCCGTCGGCGGGCGCGGCAGCCGTCTTTGGATTTTGCCGATCGAATCCCACCGGCCCGCTAAAAAGCTGTCGAGTACTTTTCCCGGGACGCTTCCCCCGAAAGATCACCCTTCGCCCGTTCAGCGACCACCGGTCGAGTCCTCTGCCACCAGCCTGCCTTAAGGAGTCCGCCTCAACCCACGGGTGCTCTCTCTTCCCTGTCGAGCAGGATGGCTCCTATCTTGTCCAGCAGCACCTTTCGGTCAACCGGCTTGGATAGGATGGGAGGTAACTGGTCAGGTTCGACAGCTGAAAGTCTCGTCTGAACCAACTCTGCATCCTGCCCGGTTATCACGATTATGTTGACGTCTCGAGTGCTTGCATCCTTCTGAAGCATCTTCACCACCTGCGCCCCGTCCTTCAGCTCTCCGCCCATCTTCTGGGGCAAAGAGAAATCGAGGAGGAGAACTTGCGGGTGAAGATCCTTGGCCATGTTCACCGCATCATCCGCGTTGCGGGCCAGCGCCGTGGCAAGCCCCTCTGATCGCATCAGCTCCTCCAGGTAACTCCCGAGGGACGGATCGTCCTCCACTATCAGAGCCAAGGAATTTTGCGTTCCTCCCCGCACAGCACCGGTTGCGTCCTGGTGAGCAGATTCTCCTTCTTCGGTTTCGCGATACAGGGGCAAGGTGAGGGAGACGACGGTACCCTCCCCCTCCCCGCGGCTTTCCAGCTTTATCATTCCTCCCATTATTTCCACCAAATTCTTGGTTATGGTTAAACCCAGACCAGTGCCCCCGTGTTTCCTGGTGGAAGAACCATCTACCTGCCTGAATTTTTCAAAGAGCTTGTCTTTCACGTCTGCAGGTATACCCACGCCGGTATCCTCCACCTCGATTAACACGTTGCCCTTCTCCTCCCGGGCCGTGGCCCTTGCTACAATCGTCCCCTGGTCGGTGAACTTGATGGCGTTGCCTATCAGATTCACCATCACCTGTCTCAGTTTACCGGGGTCAGCGTAGGCTCTGGGAGCGGGATCATCCTGACACACGAACTTCAGCCTCAGGTTCTTCTGTTGTGCCTGCACCTGGGTCAATGACTGTACCTCATCGAAAAGGATTGGCAGGTCCACCTCTCCCAATTCCAATTCCATTCTCCCGGCTTCGATCTTAGCCAGATCCAGAACGTCGTTTATTATGGCCAGCAGGTGCTTGGCACTCTGTTGCGCGTTACGCAAGAACTCCCTTTCCTCCTCCCTATTAGCACAGTATCCGTCCAAGGCCAATCCCAAAAATCCAATGATGGAATTGAGAGGAGTGCGAAGCTCATGTGATGTATTGGCCAGAAACTCACTTTTAATCTGGCTGGCCTCCTCCAGCCTCCGATTCAGCTTTTGCAGTTTATCTTTAGTTCTCTGCACGTCCTCGAAGAGCAGGGCGTTGTCTACGGCTATTCCGATTTCGTTTCCCACCGAAGAGAAAAACTCCCGTTCCCTTTTGGAGAAGCCTTTTTCGCAGGCCCAGCCCAAGTTCATAACCCCCAGCACCTCGTCTTTCGATCTCAGCGGGACGGATATGTGACAGCGCAGACCCCTCTGAGGCTCCATGCACCGTTCAAGCATGGGGCAATTGGTGAGCTCAATCAGGCGGGGCTCTTTTGATTTCACCACTTCCCAGCAAAGACAGTCGTCGCGGGGCGCGGTATCCTCGTCCTGCACGAAGCTCCGGGAAAGCCCCTGATGCGCCGCCAGCTTCATCCTGCTTTTGCATTCCTGATCCACCAACAGGATCCAGCCAGCCGGACAGCGGGTCAGTTGCAGGATCGCCGTCAGGGTTCTGTTGAGAATCTCCTGCAGGTTGAGCGACTGGCTCACAGTGGACGCGATGGTATTGAGGGCGGACAGTTCCCGGTTGCTTTGCAGTATCTCCTGCTCCATCTCCTTCTTCTCGCTTATATCCTGACAGATTCCTAGTATTCCCACCGGCCTTCCCTCCGGATCTTTGATCAGGGACGAGGAGATCTGCGCCGGAAAGGTGCTCCCATCCTTCCTGGGCTCCTTCAGCTCCGCACTCCAGCAGCCGTCCGCGAAAATCTGTTGAATGGCCAGATCCAGCATGGGCCAGTACCGCTCGGGATATAGTTCCTTCTGCAGCTTTCCTATCATTTCGTACGGTTCGTATCCATGCATACGTGCATGCGACTGATTCACAAACAGGATTCTCCCGTTCAGATCAACCACCATCGCTCCGTCAGTTGCCGATTCCACGGCAAAGGAGAGCAAACGGATATTCTCCTCGGTCTTCTTCTTTTGGGTGATATCTTCCACGATAAGGGTATACCCGGTGAGGGCTCCCTCCTCACCTTTCAGAGGCGTGATGGTGACGATGGCAGCGAAGCTTTGCTTGCCCCTCCGGATCAGTTCCACCTCTCCTTTGTATATCCCCGCCTCCCGGGTATGCTCCAGCAGGATATATGTAAAATCACTCTCCGAGGCGAAGAACTC
>CAYFQZ010000660.1:0-2358 GCA_964345305.1 uncultured Ignavibacteria bacterium
TACATAGAAGCAACGATGGCCCATAAGCCTGCCCCAATCCGGTTCAAGCTTTTGAAAAAGACCGTGTCGCCGATTCCTATGCCGATCACGCCGCTGGCCAGAAAAAGCAAGTATTCGCTCCGGGGAACCTGACGGATCACCGGCTCGCCGAAGACCCACATGGTAACAAGGAATAAGACCCCGGCGAGAAGGTTCTTAAAAAGGTTTAAGGCGATGGGATGAACGGTTTCGCCGCTCTTTCTGAAGAGGACAACCGCAACCCCCCAGACGATCGCAGCCAGAAGTGATAGAGTTTCTCCGAGATACGGTATAGTTACCTCCGCAGGTACAGAGTAATGATATGAGACCGGAGTCCGTTAGATAGGACGTCCGCGCAAGCCGACTATTGCCGCTTATCTTTACTTCTTGGTGGCAACGCTTACATCGTCGCACAGTATTGCCGGCACCCAGGCTTCGTCCTGAGATGGATGCAGCGTGTCGCCGACAGCCACAACGTGCTTCAGCGTTTCATAGATGTTGCCTGCTATCATGGCATCGTTTACACGACCCACTATTTCGCCCTTCTCAACATACAGCCCGGGACATACGCCAATGGAGTAGTCCCCATTAGGAATATTGCCGCTGTGATATCCCAGTGCCCCTTCGACGATGATCCCCTTGTCCATTGATTTCACCATCTCGGCAAAGGACTTACTTCCTGGTTTTATGATCATATGAGTAAGGGCAGGCATCGGCTTTAGCGTAATGGGATCACCTCCCCATTTGGTGGTTCTATATCCGTGGCCGGTCGCTCGGGCGTTCAACTTTTTGGCACGATCCAGATCATAGTAAAAGCCTTTCAGGTGTCCGTTTTCCACAATGGTCAAGGGCTTGCATGCCACACCTTCATCGTCAAATGGCCTTGCTTTGGGATACCTGTCGTTTAAGGGATCATCGTAGATGGTGATCTTTTCATCGAATATCTTTTGCCCCATTTTGTCAGCAACCGGTGACGTTTTCTCATAGACGCTCTTTGAGCTGGTCCCGCTCGAGAGTCTCCAGTTAAGAGTGATCATACTGTTGGGTGCAAACATCACCTTCATCTTCCCGCCTTCAGGCTGCACTACCTTGGAGGAGATCTTGTAAAGCTCTATCATCTCGTTTATCATAGTGTCCGGCATCCGTTGAAAGCCTTTGTTGAGGAAAACTCGCCATATGCCAAACCCAGCCCCGGGATAGGTTACGTTGCCAAACACGCCATATTCGGTCGATTTCGTCGAAGCGTCGGTTCCCTGGCTGTTCATGATGCGTAGGTCTTCCACGCGTGTGAACGAACCCATCCTGGAGATCTCGCCATCTGTTTTGGATTTCAGGGTATCGCAGACCCTCTCACACTCCTCCCCCAACGTCTTGCCGGACAGACTTTCCAGAGAGGAATCATAACTATCAAGACCGGGGAGTTCTTTGGTAAGCGGAAAATCATAATCCGCTTCCACTCCCCCTTCCAGAGAATCAAGCGCATTCTGCACCAGCTCCTGGCGGTTGGTGAGGTTTCTGGTGTAGGCAAAGCCGAGTTTGCCGCCCTTGATTATTCTCAGGCTGATCCCCGATTGGAATTTGCTGTCCATATCATCCAGGCCGTCATTCTTGAAAAAAACAGCATTGTCCCTACCTTCAATCGAATAGATCTCTGCTTTATCACAAACCTTTTTTGCCATCTGGAGTAACTTTTCCACTACGCACCTCCTATCACCAGGTTGTTGACAAGTATATGGGGACCGCCTGAGCAGGACCGGATGTTTGTCTGTCCGATGGGGCCCTTTCCGCACCCGCCCACCTTGCTTAAAACCAGGTCATTTCCTATCGCCGTGATCTCCTTCAGGGTTTGATACAGATTGCCTGAAATGTTGATGTCGCGCACCATCTCTCCCACCTTGCCGTCCTTGACCACATAGGCATACTGCGCACCGAAGGTGAAGCTCTCTCCCGAACTTGCTCCGCCTTTCGCATCCAGAATGTACAATCCGTCGTTCAACATGGCTGTGAGCTGGTCAAAACTGTGCTTACTCGGCTCTATGAAGATGATTCCCATTCTTATCATGGGAGGGAAGCGATAATCCTCGGCCACACAGTGCCCGGAGATCGGCTCTCCGAACTCAGCAGCGGTTCTTCTGGAGTGCATCCGGCCGGTTAAAACGCCGTTTTTCATAAGCTGTGTCGGTCTGGCTTTAACACCCTCATCATCATATTTGTAAAATCCAAGCTCCCCGGCCAGGGTGGGATTATCGATTATGTTCAAAACTTCACTTCCCAGTTTGCTTCCTATCTTCATTTTCTCGCGCATGGCCGGAAGGCCTTTTATCAAGTCCGCTTCGGAAT
>CAYFQZ010000661.1:0-15150 GCA_964345305.1 uncultured Ignavibacteria bacterium
TACTGCCGATGATCACCCCCCGGTCCCAATCCTGAACTGCTCCGGATACGATCTCCGAAGCGGAAGCGGTGCCTTCGTTCACCAGAATTGCCAGAGGGCCGTCGGAGGCTGAAAACACAGGCTCGGCGCTGGCATGTTTCTCCGTCTTAAACTGGGTCCTTCCCTGAGTGTAGACGATCAGCTTGCCCTTATCCACAAACAGGTTCGCGGTCTCGACTGCCTGATCCAGAAGTCCTCCGCCGTTGCTCCTGAGGTCCAGGATCATGCCTTTCATACCTTGCTTCTTGAGCTCCTGGATGGCATCCTTCAGCTCCTCTCCTGACTCTTTGGAGAATTTGGACAGTCTCACGTAGCCGATTCCCTCATCCATCATACCGTAGTAGGGAACGCTGGTCAGCTCGATTACGGCCCGCTCGACCTCGTATTCCAGAGGCTCGGCCACACCCTCCCTGCTGATGGTAAGGACCACCGTGGTTCCCGCTTTGCCCCTCATCAGCTTGGAGGCATCCTCCGTGGACATCCCCTCGGTGGATTTGCCGTCGATCTTGATGACCTGATCGCCAGCCCGCAGTCCCATGCGGTAGGCCGGAGTTCCTTCTATCGGGGATATGACCGTGATCGCGTTATTCCTCTTGGAGATGGTCATCCCCAAACCCTCATACTTGCCTTCTGTCATCTCCATCAGCCGATCGTGAGCCTCGATATCCTGCAATGTCGAGAACGGGTCGAGAGTCTCCATCATTCCCCTGATTCCAGAATAGATCATGTCCTTGATATCGATGGAATCGACGTACCTCTGGTTGATGTCGAAGGCCACCTTGTCCAGAAGCTTTATGTAGCTGTAAAGCGTCTCCTTCTCGTACTCCCGCATCACGTCCGGCTCTTCAGTCGCCTCGCCCAGCCCCACCGCCCAGATTATGGCTGCGGAGATCAACGCCAAACCCACCAAGCCGAATCCCACTTTTCTTTGTTCTCTCATCGAATACCTCCTGACTTTCAGCTCCCTTCCGAGTCTCAATCTAACACAAATTGCCGTTTTGTCAATGCGAAAACTCCGACTCTCTAATCCGCAGCAGATGTCGGTTTCTCAATCCTCCTTCCGCCGTGCTTCAGGCAGCAGAACGCTCTTCCAGACATTGGCTTGAGCAAATAGCAGACCACAAAACCGCTTCCCGCGCGTCACTTCCGTCTGTGATGCGTCGCAATTAACCGGTTGTCGCCCAAACGAGTAGCAGTAGGGCGGGAAGGCTGACCCTCCCAATCTAGGCCAAGCCTGAAAATCTTAGCGAAGTTTACGCCCTCTGCCTGCAATGGCTTTCACACTTTGTGCAAGAGGTGTGAAGAGTCATCCAGCCGAAGCCGGATACGCTTCCTCGCTGTGAGCCGGCTTTCACTTGCGCGCGGCGTCGCCTCTCCAATGGTTTGCTTTCGAAGATTTCACCTCCTCTTCCCCGGCACCCCTCACCCTCCTACTCCTGAGCATCGCCATTATTCTATACAACTGTGCGGGGTCAATTGTTTCAGATCCGGGTCAACGCTCCCGAACCTGAGCCTAGCTAACTCCCCATGCTTTGAGCAGAAGCAAAAGCGCACAGAGACAAACAATATTGACCAGCAGAAGCATGACCAGGGTGGCGGGAATTCCCAACAGGGGAATCAGAATGGCGGAAGCCAGAAGCGATCCCAGGCCGGCCCCAAGAAGGTCCACCGAGTATCCGGTTCCCGCCTTACGGGTGGTCCTGCTGCCCAGAAACAGGTGATTTGCGGAAGCGAACAACATTCCTCCTAACAGTCCGGAGACGGCTATGAGCAGGAATAAGACTGACTGCATCACCGCATCAGAAACTGAAGCCTTGGCAAAGATCGAGATTGCGGCCAGCAGAAGGAGTATGAATGCAACTTGAAATAGCTGGATTGTGGCTAAACCCCTGAAGCTTACTCCCCCACGTAAAGCTGTCTTCTGTATGACGCCCGCTCCCAGGAACATCCCCAGCATGAAGAGAGTGAATATGAGCCCGATCATCGAATAAATGTAGCCGTGGAATGTCTGGAAGGACAACACCACGATTATCTCTGCGAACATGGTGCTAAAGCCTGCCGCGAAGATGGCGGCCAGTGCTACCCTGGGATTCCGCGATGCAGGGAGTCCACACAGAGCGAAAGCCAAGCAGAACGCCAAAACCACCGCGCCCGCAAGCCACGCCGGACCGACACCGGACAGATAAAGCAGCAACGGCTTCTCCAGGGACTTGAACTGCTTGCTCCACAGAATGCCGTTGTAGAAGTAGCAGATAGGCTCCAGATCCGAATTGGTTCTCGCCTGTTCCTGAGAAAGGGCATCTTTCAGCATGCCGATTCTCGCTAACGACAGACGACCCGGCAGGAAATTCTCGTTTACAAAGTGGGTGGAGATGCCCCTGCTGCCAAGTCTTGCCGCGAAGGTCTGCCAGTCCCCGAAGAGCACGTTCTCCTCGTTTGAAGCCAGGAAGACGTTGTTGGCGCCAGGCAGGACTCTTACCTCCTCGAAAGCAGACTTCAGAGTTCGGTGAACAGAGGAAAGATACAGGCTAAGCTCCCGGCTGATGTAGTTTTCCGCCGAGCTCACCCTGAAGGAGAAAACTCCCCCCTGGTTGATAACGGATTTGACCATCCGGAAAAACTCTGCCGTGTACAGACGATTCAACTGCGCCGTGTTCGGATCGGGCAAATTTAGTATTACCACATCGTACCGCCCTCCCCCTTTTTCCATCCATCTCTTTCTGATCAGAAGCCTCCCGTCAAGGAAGTGAACGCGAACCCGCGGATCTGACAGGGCCCGAATCTCGGATTCCGGCAAATGGTCCCTTGCCGTCCGGATCAACTCGGGGTCGATCTCGGCATAGTCTATTTCCAAACCGTCATACTTGAGCGCTTGAGACAGGGCGCCGCCGACCCCGCCACCAATGAGAAGAAGAGCGCGGGGATTGGGGTGCTCCAGAAGCGCAAAATGAACCGCCTCTTCTGCGGAGAAATCGTCCGGGTATGAGAAGAGCATCAACCCGTTTTGATAGAAGGTAACCTGCTCGTGCTGCCTGGTCACCGAGATGTTTCCGTACCTGGTATCTGTGGAGTAAACCAGGGGGAGATCTCTCCACGTTTTGCCGACGGAGTAGCGGTCCAGCGACTCATCCAAGTCCCAGATGAAAGACGCGCCCGCAGCCAAAATCACTGCCGCCCAGACGGAGCCTTTCATCCATCTTTTCAGGCCCCCGGCAACAAGAAAGACAAACAGCACCAGATTCAGACAGACCAGCAGATAAGTTATCTTGAAATTGGAAAAGTTTGGGATCAGGACAAAGGTGACCAAGACTCCTCCCCAGGCTGCTCCCAGAGACTCCCACATGTACACGCGGTTGACGGCGAAGACCAGGCCCTCGTCGAAACGCCAGGATTTCGAGTTCAACACAAACGCTATCCCCAGGACCAGACAGAAAACGCTCATGGCCGCGAATGCGAAAAACAGCATGGGGAAGAATCCGATGACCTCGGCCGGAGCAGTTCCCAGAATCTGTTTGGAGAATCTCACAAGAATGATAGTCAGCGGGAGGGCAACCGAGATGGCCAAATACCAGAATGAGAGTTTTCCCGGCGAGTAGACCTTTCCGCCGGATATCCTGTTGCCCAAGGCTGAACCGACTCCCACCCAGAAGAGCCAGACCGAGAGCATCACCCCCAGGGTTAGTTCGTTTCCGTAGAACGAGACCATCATCTCCCTGAAAAGGATAATCTGGGCAACCATGGACGAAAAACCGAGGCCAACGCAGGCCAAGACAAAGGGAAGTTCATCGGAGGATTTGGCTGGATATGTCCGCATGTTTTGGGCGGGGAACGGTCTTTCGGGACGCAGGCACAGTTCAGTCCAGTCTCGCCTCTGGCAAAGCTGGTATGTGCCCCACCACCAAACGATCAAACACCGGCGTATCTTTTTTCCTAGTTCCAGACTCCAGGTATGACCATCCCGCAGGCAGTGCACTTTCCATCTTCGATGTGCATCTGAGTGATGCGGTAACCCGTCCTACCTATCACCACGTTCTTGCAGCCGGGGCAGTAAGTATTCTCCCCGCTGTGCCCGGGGACGTTTCCCACGTAGACGAAATTCATTCCCTCCTGCAGGGCCACCTCCCTGGCTTTCTCCAGGGTGGATACTGGCGTGGGCGGCAGATTCTTCAGGAGATACATGGGATGAAAACGGGTGAAATGAACCGGCACGTCCTTGCCCAGCTCTTTCACCATCCACTTGCACATCTTACCGATGTCGTCAAGATCGTCGTTCAGTGTGGGCACCACCAGGTATACGATCTCATACCAGACCTTGCTCTGTGACAGATCCACGAGTGCGTCCATGACCGGTTTCAGCTTTCCGCTGCAGATGTCCTGATAAAAACTCTCGGTGAATCCCTTGAAGTCGACCTTGATGGCATCCACCCCCCTGATAAGTTCGAGCCAAGGTTCGTGACTGATGTACGTACCGGTGACCACCACACTCTTTATTCCTCTCTCTCTTCCGGCTGCGGCGCAATCCATCATGTACTCGTAGAAGACGACAGGCTCCGAGTAGGTATAGGCTATGGATTTGCTCCCGCTCTCCTGCGCGTACGAAGCCACATCCTTCGGAGGAAGATAGTAGTTCTTCACCTGTTCCGGCCTGACCTGGGATATCTCCCAGTTCTGACAGAACTTGCAGTTGAGATTGCATCCCGCCGTCGCTATGGAGAAGGCTTGAGTTCCGGGAAGGAAATGAAAGAAAGGCTTCTTTTCTATGGGATCAACGTGGGCTGAGCACGCATAGGAGTGAACCAGAGTGTAGTAAGTTCCGTCGTTATTCTCTCTGCAGCCGCAGTAACCTCTCTCCCTGTCTCCTACCCTGCACTCTCTGGGGCAGAGGTTGCATTCTATTTCCTTGTGTTCCAGTTTCTTGTAGTACTTGGCCTCCACCCGGGAAAGACCAGGCTGGGCCTGAGATGCAAACGCGCTCTTGGACGCACAGGGAAGGATGCCTCCAGGCAAGAGGGCAGGCAACATCAGTCCCCCGGCCCCTGCCAGAGAACATGTCAGAAAGCGTCTTCGATCCATCTTCATCTCAGTTTACTTCTGGCTCGCCGGATGGGTTGAGTCCGAGCAAGGAGGTATTTCAAGCATTGGCTGCTTCACAGCACCTCTTCGGCAACCGTTATTTCATCCGAACTGGCCTTTCCCAGGTGGTGGTCCTTGTCTGCAGCCGTAAAAATGTGCTTTGGCTTTCTGCCTGCATCATCCAACCCAGGCAGGCCGTGTTTGCTTCTGATCCTATCGATGATCCGGTATCCTACGAAATCGACCGCCACCGGATCATCCCCCAAAATAATCCCCCCAAAGTTCTCTGCCCACTGGGGGTGATACGCCGGCCCCCCGTTGTATTGAATCCGTAACGCGTCGCAGACTACGAGCTTATGCTGCCTCCTGATCACAGGAACGCTATTCAAATCCGCGATGAAAGGATCGCAGCCGTTCTCATGGTACTTGTTGGGATTATGAATGGCTCCGAACCAATTCTTCAGCGAACAGGTCACCCCGGAGAGGTTGTGGTCTTTCAGAATCGGAACATTTATCTGTACCGTGGTCAACCTTTCCAGCAACCGGCTCACCAGACTGCCGATGGTTCTATGTTTGACCAGATCACGCGAGTAGCCGACCCCCTTAGCGTCCGTTCCGAAGCAGAGGAAATCATTACCGTCAGCATTCAGAGAAAAGCCAACCTCTTGCAGCTCATAAGAGGAGCGGTCCCAGATTATGGTGTCTTTGGCTTTGATTCCCATCTTCTTGACTTGATTGGCCACGGCCAGGGCCACCTCTGGGTGAGTGGAGGCCATAGGCCCGGCCAGGCAGTTCACCTTCAACCCCACCTTATCCTTGGGCGAGATAAGATGCCCCAGCGCGTCCTCTGCCCTGGACTCGGAGGCAAACAGACAGAGCCCGCGATACACCATCCGGGACAAAACCTCCTTGTCTATCTTCCCTGAGGAACTTATCACGCCCGAGCTCTTGATGATGACTACTCTTGATTTGGCCAAGATACCGCCTGAGCGAAATTTGCTAACCCTATCTCCAATCAGAGACTACCTGACTGAATTACCCGTTACTTCATACGGAATACGACCTGGCAGTTCGGGCTATTGGGCAGCCGCCGTGTGACCTTCTGTGCGTCCTTCGATTTCTCGTCAGTATCACTCTAAACAGGAGGATGCCAGCGCCAACCTACCGGCTGGCTCATCGATCGTGCCCAGCCTGTGGGGCGACAACGGATTGAGCGAAACTTCATCTGTTACTTCAGGTGACGAGCCTTAATGTATTCTTTATCAACGTCTTGTAATTCCCTTCTCGGTAATGTATGCGGATATCAGTTCCGCAGGAGTAACGTCAAACGCGGGTGAGTAGACCTTGGCGTCTGAAGGGGCTGTTCGTGTGCCGAAGCAATCCGTCACTTCAGAGGACGACCTCTCTTCGATCTTTATGTCGCTGCCTTGAGTGATGGCAGGATCGAAACTGGAGCTCGGCGCCGCCACGTAAACCGGTATCTTATGGAAACCGGCCAGAATCGCCACGCTGTATGTGCCTATCTTATTCGCCACATCGCCGTTGGACGCGACCCGGTCAGCCCCCACGATAACGCAATCGATCTTCTTGTTTTTCATAACAGAGGCTGCAGTGTTGTCGCAGATAAGGGTGACGTCTATCCCCTGTTGCTGGAGTTCCCAGACCGTCAGTCTGGCCCCCTGAAGTACCGGGCGGGTCTCGTCGGCAAAAACGGATATTCTCTTTCCCTGCCAGGTGGCGGTGTAGATTGTCCCCAGAGCCGTTCCGATCCCTCCGGTGGCCAGGGCCCCGGCGTTGCAGTGAGTCAGAACCGTGTACCCATCTTTCAGCAGGCTGGCTCCGAATTCCCCGATTTTCTCGCACATCAACTTGTCTTCTTCGTGTATGGCCTTCGCCTCTTCCAGCAGAAGCAGATTCAACTTCTCCGGATCTTCGTCTTTGTTTCTCTCGACCACCCTCTTCATTCGATCCAGAGCCCAGAACAGATTAACCGCCGTGGGACGAGTGGCACCCATGGTGGAAAGGACGCGGCTCAGTCTCTTTTCGTACTCCTTCCTGCTTCGGGGCTTATTTTCAAGCATGCCCACCACCACGCCGAAGCCGGCAGCGACTCCTATGGCCGGAGCACCCCTAACCTTCAGGTCTCTTATCGCATCGGCGACCTGATCCAGAGTGAAACAATCGAGGTAAATCACCTGTCCGGGAAGCCTGGTCTGATCAAGTATTCTAAGGTGGTCACCTGCCCACTCAAGCGTTCTGAAGTTCAGCTTGTCGGCTAAGGACATTCTTCTTCCTTTCCCCGGGGATATTCGAGAACTCGACTGGAAAGCTGGACCTGATAGTCGGCCGAACTGAAATCATTCCCCGATGATCTGCACAACGATGTTTCTTTGTCTTCTCCGGTTGTCGAAATCGATCAGGATGATCTGTTGCCAGGTCCCCAGGATCATCTCTCCCTTGACAAAAGGCACCGTAAAGAACGATTTGACCAAAGCGGCCCTCACGTGGGAATAGCCATTTCCGTCGCCCCAGGTGAGATTATGATGATAGTGCCCCCGTTTCGGAACTATCTTCTCAAAGAACTCTGGCAAATCTTTCAGCAATCCCGGCTCATATTCGGTGGTAGTGATCCCCGCCGTCGAACCCGGGACAAATACAGTCAGGGTCCCGTCCGACACGTTTGAATCCCCCAGCGCGTCCTTCACCTGGGCGGTGATATCCACGATGTCACCGTCTCCTTTGGTCTTAACCGAAAAAGATTTGGTCGCCACTCTCATTTCAACCGTTTCCTGAAAATCCGTTCAATGGCTCGATAGCTTTCTCTTCGGCTAAAAAACGGAAAAGACGTCAAAAGTCAAGCGAAATGCTGAAGGGCTTGTGTCCACACCTGAGAGGGGTCCGACCTCCCTCTTGTCTGGGGAACACGACTATCCCGATAACTGTCGCTTCAGCCAGCCGGTCTCCCGTATATCATTCCCGGTCCAGTGGGAGCATAATCGACGTCCGGCAAGTCAAGCAGCAAGAATTTTGTTGATTTTTTCCCAACAAGTTCTTACTTATTAAGTGGACCAGATAAGTTGGGATGCCAATCTTCAAGGAAGAGCCCGTGGTAGATCTGCCGTTTCCTAAGGACCGTAATGAGTTGTTCGTGGGAAGGGAAGACGAACTAAAGCTCCTGACGAGCTTCTTTGATTCTATACTCGAGAATCAGGGCAGTTTTGTGCTGATCGAAGGAGAAACCGGAATTGGCAAGACCAGATTGGTGGAACAGTTTTTGGATGGGGTGAAGTCCCGGGGCGCGATGGTGATCCGGGGGCACGGATATCATAAGGAGATTTCCCCTTATCGACTCTTCTCCGAGATGCTCCGCAATCTGTTTTCCTCCATCAATTATGATACCAGAAATCTGGCCCCCCTTTTGGATAATCTGACCATCGCCCTTATGGAGAAGATCGTGCCGGAGTTGGCCGAGTATGTCCCTTTCGACATCTCTCGCATCGCCACCCCCAGTATGTCTCCAAGGGAGGAGAAGCAAAGGTTCTATGACATGCTTCTGCTTTTCTTCTCCAAGCTTTCCCATCGTTGTCCCCTGATTCTGGACATCGAAGATCTGCACTGGCTGGAGCCAGAGACGCTGGAGCCCTTAAGATATCTGATCAGCAACTTTCGGAAGTCACCCATAATGGTTGTGGCCACCAGCCGGGGCGCCGAGCCGGGCTCGGCCACCGAAGCGTGGATCAGAAACCTGGAAGATCAAAGACTGGTGCGCAGGATCAGGCTTTCCAGTCTGGCTCCGGCCGAGGTCAGAGATTTGGTGGAGGCTTTCTTCGATCAAAATGTCGGGGAGAGCTCCCTGCTGTGGCTTCTGGACTACAGTGCGGGCAATCCGCTGTTCATAAACGAGAGCCTCAGGGCAGGAATGGAGCAAGAGGCCTTCTTCTTCGATCCGGTCGAATCCCGCTGGGAGATCAAGGGGGAATATAAAGAAAGAATCTTGGAGCCTCCCACCCTGCAGAGCGTGATCGAACGCCGACTGAAGGGATTGGACGATTCCTCCCGGCATTTGCTGTCGGTTGCGGCAGTAATGGGTGAGAGGTTCGATTTTGGAATTATGCAGAAGCTGTCAACGGTTTCCTCCGCTCATTTGAGAAGGATGGTCGGGGGGCTGATGGTGAAGAATCTCATCCAGAAGGTTTCCGATAAGGCTGACGAAAGGGGAAGCTATCGTTTCACCCACGACATAGTGCGCCTTTACATATACCAGAATCTCAGTCCCGAGTTCAGAGAGCGAACTCATACCGAGGTAGCCAAGGAGCTGGAGAAAGCCGGAGGAAAAAAGGATGCCTCCCGGATTGCGGAAGATTTGGCCCATCATTACAGCCGCGGTCGGAAGGATCGCAGCTGTTTGAGAAGGGCAGTCAACTACCTGATTCAGGCCGGGCGAAAGATGCAGGAGCAGTATTCCGAAGGCAAGGCAGAGCAGTACTTCCTCCGGGCTCAGGAACTGTTGAACCTCCTTCCGGCCTCCAAGAGCCAGCAGGCCAGATCGCTTGAACTTCTTGAGTGCCTGGGCGAAGTTCAAAGCAGAATCGGCAAGTCTGACTCCGCCATAAGCTCGTATGGGAAGGCTTTGAAGCTGGGCCAGGAGAAGAAGCTGGCGGACCATCTGAAGAGGGCGCAGATGTACCGAAAGATCGGCTACGTGTATCACTCCATAAGTGATTACGCCGAAGCTATCTCCTACTATGAACGTGCGTTGAAGGGACTGAAACAGAAATCCTCCGAGCCGGAGCGCACAGAGTACATCACCATCTGCAATTGCCTGGGGCTCACCCACGTGATGAAGGGGGAATACCACAAGTGCGTCCAGTGGTCGCAGAAGGCTATCCGGCTGGCCCAGAAGCAGAAACATCTTCCCCTGATCGAAAAAAGTTACAACAATCTGGGCTGGGTGGCTCACAGTCAGGGCAAGTACGAGGAGGCCATCGGGTATTTCGACCGGTGCCTGGAAATTCAGTACAAGGTTCAGGACAAATCGAGACTCTCTGCGCTGAAGATCAACCTGGGCGTAATTCACCTCAACCTGGGGCAGTACGATCAGGCCGAAGATTACTACCGCAAGGGTCTGGACCTGGCGCAGGAGATGGGCAATCTCTCCTGGAAGGGCATCATTTACAATAATCTGGGGGTGCTCTACAAGGATAAAGGAGAGTGGGACAAGGCGCTGAGCTTTCTGGAAAAGAGTCTGAAAATAAGGGAACAGTACGGAGACCGGAGAGGAATGGCCTCCGCCCTGGACAACTTGGGGGTGACCTTTCTCTCCCAGGGACAGGCGGAAAAAGCCCTCGATTACGTGAGCCGCAGTTTCGACATCTGCCAGCAGATCGGAGCCAAAGACATTCTTCCTCTCATACAGTCTGACCTGGGCATGATCCAATTCGACCTCGGCCGACGGGAAAAGGGATTGGGCCTGGTCACTGAAGCTCTGGACATGGCTTCGAAGAAGTCCTCCAAACTGAGCATGGGGATTTCGAAAAGGACTCTGGGCGAATTCTATGCGACCCTCGAGGAATGGAAAAAAGCCGAAGCCCTCCTGCGTGAAAGCAAGATCCTTTTCGAACAGCTGGGATCCCCCTTCCAGTTGGCCCAAACCCTGGAAAGTCTGGGTCTTTGCCTGGGACAGATGTCAGCCTTGAAGGGACCAAAGAAACAACACGAATTATTGAGCACGGCCGTGGACATACTGCGCGCGGAGATAAAGATTCTGAACCAACTCAAATTCGAGAAGAGGATGATGCTTCTGGCAGAGAAAATCAGAGAGAGGCATCTCGAATCCACGCTGGCTCCGGTGGTGAAGGAAATCGACGGGAGAACCGTCCACATGAGGGTAACCAGAGAAGCCGAACCGGGGGCCGCGACTCCGGTGGCAGAAACCGGCGACTACCTGGATCATCTTCGCATCTACTGCTTCGGAAGGCTCAGAGTGTGTCGACCGTTTGAGATCGAGGAGATCACGCCGAAGGAGTGGGGCTCAGTCAAGGCCAGGCAGATTCTGGCCTATCTGGTGGTCAAAGACAGCAAGAAGATCGGCGTCACCCGGGACAAGCTGGTGGATGCCATCTGGCCTGAGATCGATCCCCAGACTCTTGGCAACACCTTCCACGTCACGCTCTCTCACCTTCGAAAAGCGGTGAGGATGGAAAAAGGGGAATACCTTACCTCGCAGGCAGGCGTATATCGGTTGAACTGGGAAGGTAAAGTCTGGTCCGACGTGAGCGAGTTCTTATCCTGTCTTGAAAATGCATCGCGCTACCAGAACGAGGAAAAGTTTCACCTTATGGACTTAGAATATCGCAAGGCGGCAGACCTGTATTCCTCGAATCTTCTGGAAGACTTTTACGAGGGCTGGACGGAGCAGGCGCGGGACGAGTATCGTGAGAGGTACAACGTGGTTTTCCGAAGACTGGCCCAGTCGGCCTGGGAGAAATCCGACTACGAAGACTGCATCCGTTACCTTCAATCCCTGCTTCTCTCCGATCCCACGGACGAGGAGGCCCACCGGATGATAATGGTCTCCTATGCCCTCCTGGGCAGCCGCACCGCGGCCATACGGCAGTTCAAGGTGTGCGAGAATAACATGAAAAGATATCTGGAAATAGAGCCTGAGCCGGAGACCCTGGATTTGCACAAGAAGATAAAGCACGGCAGTCCCAAGGACTACAGAAGGCTGCTCAGCCTCAAGGGATGAGTCGGATCTTACGTTCTTTGCCTCCCTTCAGATCAAACGCGTAAGGTGACTCATATAATCTTCAAGACCGGGACCGGCAGCTTCGATGCGACTTGCCTTTAGCTCGGATGGAGGACAGAACAGATCGCCGCCTTGAGGAGGTAGTCGAACATGGAGATCGTGAGCTATCGGGAATTGGGGCCGAAGGACGATTTTATGATGTTGATGGATATTGCCTTTTGGTGGCCCATCACACCAAAAGCGATGGAAGAGGAGATAAGCCTGGATGCCAGGCTGAAAAACAGCCCGGTCGGCTTTTGTGCCGTGGAAGGCGGCCGGCTGGCAGGTTACGTGGGAGTAATGGACATTCCGACGAAGACCCTTTCCGGGGAGATTGAAACCGTCGGAGGCGTCTGGTCGGTAGCCACCAACCCTGGCCTGGCCCGGCGAGGTATCTGCAAAACTCTTATGGCGAAAGCTCACGATTACTTCGAGTCTCGGAACTACCGCTTCTCATTCCTCTGTACCGGGCGCACCATAATCGCCTATGAGATTTACAGAAAGATGGGGTACCAAGAGATCGAAACGGTAAATCAGCTCAAGTGTGTTTACAAGGTTCTGGATCGAGCAGCACCTGAGTGTGCCGGCGTTCTTCCTCGGATCGATCCGAAAAGGATATATCAGATCTATTCGAAGTTTGCAGAGGGCAAGACTGGGTTCGTGGTCAGACAAGAGGATTTCGTCACCATGTACTCGATGCGCAAGAAATTCGACGAGAAGAAATCAATCCTCAAGCCGAACGGATATGCTCTGCTGGCGCAGAGCCAGAACGTAATCAGGGTCCGGGATCTGGTGGCGCTGGATTATGATACGTACGGTGAACTCATAGATGAGACAGAGCAGCTTGCCCAGGGGGTATTATCAACGGTTCGGTTGCGGACGAAGCCCTTGTTGACCTGTATCGATCCAAAGGATATCGCCTTCAGAGCGGTCACAGCGGCGTGATGATGGTAAAGCAGCTGACGCAGGCCAGCGCCGACGAGGTTTACGGCAGCGGCTTTTATCTGGCGCCTCTGGATTGGTTTTGAGATTCCGATAATGTTGCCTTCTGGGCGTGTCTCAAAGGGACACCAGGGCAAGGGCTTTAGGATCGTGCGGCCAGATTCGGGCTGGACGCCGGAACCCAAGTCAATCAGGTTTCGGCGACTCCTTTGTACCTCCGGTGTTATCTCAACAATCAGACAGTATCAGGTGTCAGGAAACTGCCACTGTTGAAAATGGTGGAATTTCTGCCGGAGCACTTGACTTGAAATCCCGTTTGGACTATATTTTGCGCAAGTTTTTTGGCGTGTGAGTCGGGAGCTGATATGATGAAGCCGGTAAAGGTCAATCCCCTGGTAAAGATGGTGACGATCCGTTTGAACCGATTGATTTTCAAGCCGGACGCCTTCTCCTTTGGCAGGAAGATCGAAGATTCTCAGAGCGTCCTTATCTGCATGCCGGCAGATATCGACCGGTTTGCCATGGCCAGGGATCTGCTGTCTTCCTTCGTACAGATTTTCGAAGGGAGGAAGATATTCGTGCTTCTTCCGTTTCTGGAGGCCCGGGGGTATCTTTCCGACTCGCCCCAGTACCAGGTTATCTCGGCGATAAGGGAAGATTTGAACGTCCTTTCGCTTCCCGGGAAAAGATTCATTCAGAGGTTGAAACGATATAAGTTCGATATTTCTCTGGATCTCGATATAGGAGATGGCTTTTTCAATCGTTACCTCTGCCTCAAATGCAGGATTCCGCTGCGCATAGGGCCTAAGAGGAAAAATACTTTTCCGCTCTACAACATCCAGCTGGCAGTGGTCAGGGAAAGGTCAGGCTCCAGAGAGATATATGAAGGAATGGCGAGGATGTTGAGGACCTTGTTTGCACCAGCGAGCCGATCCAAACTTCACAAGGCATAGGTTAAACCAACAGAGATGTTTCTTTCCAAACTTCAGATACTGGGTTTCAAGTCCTTCCCCCAAAAGGTCGAGCTGCATTTCGACCGGGGGATGACGGCCATCGTAGGACCCAATGGATGCGGCAAGACCAATCTGCTTGACGCCATCAGATGGGTGTTGGGTGAGCAGAGAACCACCATCCTGCGATCCTCCAAAATGGAAGACGTTATATTCAACGGTACCAAAGACCTCAAGCCCCTGGGCATGGCTGAGGTGACCTTAGGGATCGAAAACAGCAAGGGGATTTTGCCCATCGATTACTCACTGGTCACCGTTACCCGGCGTCTTTTCCGCTCGGGGGAGAGCGAGTATCTCTTGAACAAGAACCCGTGCCGGTTGAAGGACATAACCGAGCTGTTTCTCGACACCGGTGTGGGCACGCACGCCTACTCGGTCATTCAGCCGGAGATGGTCGAGGCCATTCTGTCGGACAAGGCGGAGGAAAGGCGTTTTCTGTTTGAGGAAGCCGCAGGCATCACCAAATACAAGCTTCGAAGAAGAGAAGCGGAACGAAAACTGGAGCATACGGAGAACGATCTGTTGCGCCTGGGCGACATACTGGGCGAGGTAGAAAAGCAGGTCAACGGGCTGAGAAGACAAAAGGGGAAGGCGGAAAGATACAAGAGGTTGAGCGAGGAAGTCAAGGACCTGGAGATCAGGCTGAGCCAGCATGAGTTTCGCACGCTGAAGGCAAAACAGAGGGAGCTGGAGACAAAGCTTCAGATTTCAGCCGACGAATCGGAAAGGACTGGCACCGATTTAAGTAGGGAGGAAGCGGAGGTAGAAAACCTCAAGCTCAAGCTTCTGGAGACGGAAAAAGAAGTCGCATCACTCAGCCGAAAAATCAGCGAGCTCTCCGAAAAGAGCTTTCAGATCGAACGCGAGATTTCGGTAAGCCGTGAGCGGAAATCCAACCTGGAAAAGCTGATTGACAGAAACCAAAAGGAGTTGGAGAATCTCACGTCGCGGCACTCGTCGGTGAAAAACGAAAGAGAGGACAAAGCCAAACAGCTCAGTCAGCTTGCCGGCAAGATCGACTCCAAGAGGAAAGCCTGTGAAGCTGAGGAACTGGCGGTCCTGGGCACCGACGAGGGACTTCATAAGATGAAGGAAAGACTCCAACAGCTCTCGCAACAGTGGCAGGAGACAAGCGACGACTTGAACAGGCAACAGAGCGAGAGACTCAACGCCGAGGCGCAACTCGAGGAGTTGTGGCAGAGAAGCACGAAGTTGGCGGACGAGACCGAGGCGCTTGAGCGGGGCGAACACTGCCGAGCGTGGCCCCACGACGATCGTCGCCTCCCCACGCCGAACACG
>CAYFQZ010000662.1:0-20683 GCA_964345305.1 uncultured Ignavibacteria bacterium
CTCGATCTCTAACTCTGGATTAGACATGGCTCCTGCCTGGGCAATATCGTTTTCCGCTGCCTGGACCGACAGACTTCCCGCTTTCAACAGTGGATTTGTGGAAGCCACCAACCATAGCGCGTGGGCGAGGGTCAGGGTATCCGACAGGTCGGACAGGGTGACGCTGTTTCTGGCGAACGGGTCTTCCCACTGAGTAAGCCCATTGTCGCCTGAGGCCTGGGACGGAATAGCCGACATGAACACTGTCACCGACAGGGCAGAAAGAGTGCACCTTATGGCCTTTTGCATAATCGTTCCTTTCGACACAAGGATTAGTGGTCTCGCGACTACCATAGCCGCGAGCCCTGCGACGATATGATGCTATTACTAGTGCGGAGTCGGCGGCTCAGCAGATCAGAATTGTGGATGAAAGAATGGAGGGTATCTGGCGGGATAAAGGGAACTGACGGTTTGGATCCCTCGAAATCGGGTTTTCAACAGAAACCGTCAATGCATTGGTTAAACCGGGTGTAGAAATGGAATTGTCGGAGCATGAATGCTCTCGTGATGAATGGGGGGAAAAGTGGCCTCGTATGAAATCGGCTGGCACCTCCAGATCGGCACAATGTTCGTGCCCCTCGGCATTCTGACCGTGATTCGGGTTCTCGTATTCGCCGGTGTCGCTGCAGTGGCAACAGCCGGCAATCCTCACCTTGGAGTGTGACGCCCCGTCATCGTGCAAACAGATTGACGCGACGGTGAGATGCCCGGAGCCCAAGAGCAAACCTACCAGTACCATAAAAGTTCGCGTCAACCGACTCGTGCTGATCGTTCTCATGGTGCTAGTTCCATGTACGCCTCTGAAACCGTGTGTCAAAACAGCCTACAAGAAGATATGTCTATCACCGTTGTAGGTTTTTCCCTTGTCAGAACACTAATTGGAAATTACGCAGCCTACGATTTGGCCGTTTGAAGGGCTCGGTCGGCATCTTGAAAACAGGAATGAGGCTGGCACAGGCCAAATAAGATATCAAGGTAAAGATTCTCGTCTGACGGTTGCGAAGATTACGGGGGCATCGGGCGGGTGGATTCAGGGACGATTTTGGAACTTTCTTGGTCACCCGGAGTTTCGGTTCTCCTATGTACGAACACACTCAGAGGGAAGTTTCGATGTGGGTACCGCATTAAGGGAAAAAACGGGCGCGGAACGGCGGGCGCTATTACCTGAGACGGATATCCGGGTTCGAATCCTGGCCTCTCCGCCATTGTTTTATGTGAACGGATCTGAATCTTAGGAACGAATCGGGTCCGGCAATTACTGTTTCGGAAGCAACAGAAGAAAGACCGGGTGTGAACCCGGCCTTTCCTCATCGGCTTTCTAACTTTCAATAAAGCCAGACTTGGTCGGTAGGATTAGTAGGGCTATTTACGTCATTGCCTGCCAATATCATAATGTGCGCCACGCCGGCGGCATCGACGTAGGAAATAGCGGCATGGTTGAACAGACTTTTCCCACCACTGGCCAGGATGGTACTGCTTCCAGTGGCCCCGTTGAAACTGGCCACCTCGCCGTCATTCATTATTTGAGCATATTGGTGTTCGGTGGAACCGGTCTTGGCCCCATTGTATAACCCAGCTGAAACCAGGATGTTTCCGCCTGCAATCACAGCAGTATGCTTGCACACCGCTTTGATCAGTTCACTGCCATTTTCAGTCCAGGTGGGAAAAGACAACTGACGGGTGCGTACATCTAGCCTGTTGTAGAGGATGCTGGCCAGCTTCGTACTGTTGTCAGTGTAGTCGCCACCTGCTGGTTCACTGATGGCGGTCTCTCCACCAACGACATAGAGAAAGTTGGCAAAAATGCCAGCCCCGAAGTAACTACGTTCTGTGGCAAGCGAGGGCTGTGACTCCCAGGCGCTCAAATTTCCAGCTGAGTCGATCTCAGCCCGCCAAACCTCAGAGACCGGTTGGTGGCCGTCAGTGGCGCCACCCATCAGATACAACCAGCCTCGGAAAATGGCAGCACCGGAGGAATGCAGGGGCATGGGTAAGGATGCAACGGAGTGCCAGTTTGAAATGGTTTTGTCAAGATTGACCGTGCCGCGAAGAACCGTGCTTACCGGGATGGAATCGTTCTGCAATTCAATGCCACCCAGCAGATAAATATAGCCGGCCACAGTCGTGTCCACCCGGGAGTTGAAAGGCGTGGCAGCTACAGCAGTAGCGAAAGCCCGGGGAGCAGGTAGAAAACCGGTTCCCACCCAGGTGTTAATGTGACCTGAGACATCAATCACTCCATACCAGACATCAGAAACAGGAGCAACACTGCCGTCTGCTCCACCCAGTACATAAACGACATTTTCAGAAATTGCATTTCCCACTGGTACGTGAACAGCACTTAACCCCTGAAGAGAGTTTGGAAGTGGGGTAGTTTGCGTCCAGGCTATGGTAGAGGGACTAAAGATGGCAGCGCTGGTCACCCTGAATTCTATGGAATCGCTCACGCCGGTAGCAGTTTCAATTACTACCGGTCCTGATGCCGCCCCCGACGGAACAGCAGTGACAACGAAGGTATTTACCCAATCACTAGGTGACTCGATCACGGCTTCCACCTGACTGCCTGCTCCATCGGAAAAGAGCACCCGACCGGCGCCTCGGATGTCGCCAAAGGCATCCCCTTCCAAAAGCACGGTCGACCCGACCTGGCCGGACGGCTTAGTTGCACCATTGATCACTACCAAATCCGGTTCAACCGCTTGAAAAGCATCTGTCAAGGTCTCAAAAGCAGAGCCCGGATTGCTGACCCGTATGTCGTAGAGGCTGTCGGCAACCAAACCATCTGGAGCATAAGCCAAAAGTGTGTTGTTGTCTACGACCTGAACGTTGGTTGCTCTCAAGCTACCGAAATAAACTGTGGCACTGGCTGAGAAGTTAGATCCGCTTATGGCAACTTGGGTTCCTACTGTGCCGTGGTCAGGGTCAACTGAAGCTAGGGTGGGCGGACCTTGCGTCGATTGAGACGACTTTTTCCCGCTGCAACCGAGCGTGAGAAAACTGAAAATGACCAGTAGGGAGGAGAAAAAAACGAATCTTGTGATTGAGATATTGAGCCGTTGCATGGCAAACCCCCTTCGTTTGGTTCTATAATTATTATCCAAAAGGGTTATTCCGTCTCGCTGATTGTATTATCGGATGATAGTCTGGAGATATTAAGCTTCTTTTGCAGACCTCTAACCTCTAAGGGTAGAAGTCTTTTACTTCTTGGTACGAGAGGACTGCAATGGAACCTTAGGAAAGACTGTCACTTATGACTCTATGAAAAGGTTCCTCGACAGTTTCCCAATAGGATTGGCAAAGTTGAAGCTTGAACTGCCATCTCCGGATTTGCAGACTGATTGTAGGGGGATGCCTGCTAAGCAGTTGTACCTGCAATAGGGTACCCCGGGTTCGAATCCCGGCGTCTTTCCGCTTGATTCCCATCCGACGATTTTCTAACAGCGAACTTGCCTGTACTGGAAGTAACTGAAGGGGGGACGCTCCCGCCCCACCAGTGCCGTTGCCAGCGTGCCATCAGACAGGTGGGTGGATTCAGGGACGATTTCAGAACTTTCTGCTCAACCCCAGATTGACTCAGGCACTCGAGCCCTATTCAGTAATGCCCTGAGATTGGGGTGGCCCGCATCTTAGGGCACCACTACTGCAAACGCAAACCGTTCCGAGATAACCACGCCGCCGTTGTAGCGCACGCCTGCGACTATCGAAACCGGCACCGTCCCTTCTGGCCATTGGTCGCCGGGCTCTGGCCAATCGGAGACTTCAGGTAGATCGGCAGTCGAGTCTTTGCCTGTAATGGTGAGGTGTAAAACAGCTGACGTCGTGCGAACGGCCCTGTCGTTCCCGTGCCAAAAGACGCCACGACCTGGATAGTAAGCGTCGGTCGTCGCCATGGCTAAAATAAACGGTTCATCACTCGTGATCTCAATGTCAAAGGTGTAGGACTCGCCTACCGCCAACTCGAGCAGTCCATCCGGTGGCGGGTTCAGCAGTTCAATCGTCGGCTCAGCTGCCATGGCTGGTGAGGCAATGCGGGTTAGCAGCACAAGCAACACTATTACGCCAATTGTGATGGGGGACCTCTTCATTTTTCCCTCCTTTGCGAATGCCGTGCGATGCAGCATGGGTCGCACCGGCAAGTGACATTAGTTAGAATGGAAATGATCAGACGATTCGTCTCAGAGATCCTCCTTCCCTTGCCTTGTTCCTTGTACCTGCACTCACTCGCATCTGTCTGTGAACAAAAAGCAGACTACTGAGTAGCGGATCGTTATTCATACATATTATAAGCACCTATGCAGCCCCGTCAAGCACATTTTTGGGGGCTGAGTCGATTCAGGTACGATCTTAGAACTTCCTTGGTGGCCGAAGATTCAAGTTTTCCCATGCTTGAACGTGTTCAAACAGAGGTTCTGGCCTGAACTCCAGGCCTGCTGGAATCGTCAATGTAGAGATATCGTCGATCAGAGGAGTAGACATACGGCGGGGGCAGGCTCTGAACCCGCGGCGGTCGGGCAATGATTTCCGCCCCTGTTTGAGCCTGCTGAGAGACTCAAGAGGGTTAGCGCTGCCATACCCCTTCTGCAAGAAAAGGCGACGGCACTTCACATCCCAAACACTCTGATGAGCAAGCTGAAATCTCTTCTGACTACAGAAATCAGAGAATAAACTCGGTCTGTTGGGATAGTGAAATGGCTGATAATCTGTATCAAAAGAGGATACTAGAGATTGAACCGGGTTTAAGAATCAAAAAGCAAGAACAGCAGCTTGATTTTTCGACTGATTAGGAGCAAAGGCGGTATTTGCGCGTCCTGTCCACGCAATCAACCGCTATTGCAGTGATTCTTTTCACACAGACCTTCTGGCTGAAGCAGCTACGATAACGAAGCTACCTATCTTAAGTACGACCACTATCAAACAAGTTTTCAAAAGTCCCAAAACGGGCAAAAGCACCACACCTCCAATGATTCCGCCTACCCAACCGCCACAGAGATCAGAACCATAAAGTAAGCCCGCGGTCCTACTTAGGTTTCCCCCGTCCCTTGCCCCAAGGGGCGCAGTCAAATGTATCTTGTTGGCTAAAGGAAACTCCGCACCAATGAGAATGCCGGAAAGAAGAGAAAGCGCCACAAACACTATCTGTAATAGAAGAAACATCGCAGGGCGGTCCAGGTAGGGGCTGAACTTGAGGAAAATCAAAGGAAGCATTCCCGAGAAAACAATGATGGCCCCCTCGATCTTCAAAAAACAGGCAACATCTTTTCTTATTCGTGCCAGAAGAGAAGTCATCACCAGGCTTCCAACCGCCGCTCCCACCATGAAAGCAGTTGTCAAAACTCCTATCCAGTAGAAAACAAATCCGTAGAGTGCCTGAAAAGTGAAGATCAGCGCCAAATCGAATATCATTCCAGCAAACCCCGTGGAGGCAATGGCAAAAGGTATACTCACCTTTGACGAATCTGGGATTCTGAAATTGAGGAAAAGAAAGGGTAATACAAAAACGCCCACCAGAACAAAGGCCAAACCTATATTCACCTTCTCAAAATAGCTGAAGATTTTCCCCATGTAGGGAGAAAAAAGAGCATTCCAGTAGGAAAGACTATAGAAGACGCCTAACGGTCTGAAATCTCGATTAGTCTTTTCTGTGGCTCCCCGCAGAGACTCCGAAAACCAGTTTAGCCATCTGTAATGCAGCCGGTACTCGATATGGGCTGCAGTGAGAAGACTGACTTTGAGATTCCGTTCCCGCAGCCTCTGAGTCAGTTGCGTTTGATCAATCAAAGAAAGGCTTTGAGACCTTGATGCCAAGAAGAGATTTCTGCCGTCTCCTGGAATTACCCGCACGTAGGGGTAAACCTCCCTAAGTGTGTTAAGGATACAGGCGTTGAGATTCCTTAATTCCTTGCTCAGGTAAGTGAGGGAACCTGGCAAGCCGATAACTAAGATTCCTTCTTTGTTCAATTTGTCTTTAACCAGAGAGAAGAACTCCCCTGTAAAAAGCCGGTTTGTTTGTAAGTCCTGGGGATTGGACAATCCTACCAAGACCAAATCATATCTATTTTGCGTCTTTTTGACAAAAACCCTGCCATCCAGATGGTGGATGTTTACCCTTGAGTCGGAAAGCTCAGCTTCGGTCAGTGCGGTGGGGAATTTCTTTACAGCCTCCAAGATTAACGGGTCAAGTTCGACATAGTCTATCCTTTCCACCGGATGTTTTAAGATTTCGTTTATTAAGCCTCCTGCCCCACCGCTGATAATGAGTATCTCTCTGGGGCTGGGGTGAAAGAGCATAGGCAGATGGACAAACTCCTCCACAAACGCGATATCAGGGGTGGGAGTGGTAATGATGGGAATTCCGTCAGAAAAGAAAGTATATTGCTCAGCGTTTCTTGTAACCGCTACATTGCCATAGATGGAGTTCTGGTAATGGACTACGTCTTGGGATTGCCACTGCTGCCTGACGGAGAGCCTATGCATCTGGTCCGCCTTCGGGCTAACAATAAGATACGCGCAGACAATCAATAAAGCCGCGGCTACGCTTGCCAAGATTCTGTTCGCAGCCGTCTGGGTATTTCGCCGCGGCAGACTCAAAAGACTAAGGCACACGATAGTATTCAGCAAGGCAACTCCCAACGCTATTTGCAAAGAATGGAAATAGGTGATGAGAAGGTAAGTAAAGGCAGCACCTCCGGCAATTGTGCCTATTGTTTCATAGATATAGACCTTCCCTACACTTGCAGCATCTTCTTTTCTACAACCGGCGCCCGTCCGGGTGACGTTGAGCAGGGATCTGCCCTTGGCGGAAGAACACAGAGAAAACATCTTGCAGCTAAAAGTGAATAATGCTCCGTGTGGAAGACTTACAGGCAGAAGAATAAAAAAGGAGGATCCAAGGATTAGAAGTAACCCCAACCCTTCACCAGCGGTAACTCCAATGACCCCCTTCCATATTCGCACAAGGTAAATCGCTATTGGGAAAAAGAGTGAAAATACAAGAGTGAGTCCGACAAATGCCTCGATTCTCGGTTTAATCCTCTCAATTCCTTTGCCAAGGAAAAAGGAACCTGCGGCTTCCAAGATGACCCAGTTAGCTAAGATGATTCCTATAGATAGTTCATTGCCGTAAAAAGTTATCAGTAATTCCCTCAAAAGCAGGATCTGGGCAATAATGCCACTGAAGCCCATAATCAGTATGGCAAGGACAAGACGTTTCAATCGCCACTCCATATTCCAGGTATGCTCTGACCACAAAACCTGCACTTGCCATTCACCACATCGTTTTTCAACACCTGGAAATGAATCCTGTGAATTACCCTCTCTCTACATTTCGGACAGAATGTTGAGTTGTATTCGTGTCCCGGAACGTTACCCACCGTAACGTAATGCAGGCCCACATCCATTGCTATCTTGTGGGCCCTTTCCAAGATCTCAATCGGGGTCGGTGCGAGATTGGTGAGCTTATAATTCGGGAAAAATCTGGAAAAGTGAAGTGGCGTCTCCACGTCAATATTCTCCTTGATCCATTCGCACATCCGCCTGATATCCGCAAGATCATCATTTACGGTTGGAATGACCAAGTTCACAATCTCAAGCCACTTCCCCTCCTGTTTGATGATCTTTAGTGTTCTCAATACTGGCTCTAGCACCGCAGAGGAGTTCTGGTATGCTTTCTTTGTGAACCCCTTTAAATCGATGGTTACGGCATCGGTATGTTTCAATAGTCTTTTGAGGGGCTCTGGATTCATAGCACCGTTGGAATGCCATAATATCCTTAATCCTTTCTCCTTGGCCAGCACAGCTATGTCATAGACATATTCATAGAATGCAGTGGGCTCATTGTAGGTGAAAGATATGGTGGGTATTTTTCTCTCGAGAGCAATCTCAACGGCTCTCTCCGGCGGTAAATCGTATGTCTCCCGATCTCCCGGGCTTGCCTGGGAAAGGTGCCAGTTGTGACAGTGTCGACATCTGAAATTGCATCCCACCGTACCGAAGCACAAGATTTCCGTTCCGGGCAGCATATGCAGTTGTGGCTCCTTCTCAATAGGGTCAATCTGTACAGCTGAAGGCTTGGCGTAAACCAAAGAGTAATATGTTCCATCTATGTTCTCTCGCACACGACAGAAACCCCGTCCCCCAGGAGGCTCATTACACATCCGGAAGCAGGTTGTACACTGCACCCTTTTCTTGTCCAGCTTTTGATAGAACATGACTTCTCTGGGAGCGGTGGCGGAAGCTACTTGATTCTTATCCGGTTCTCTGGACGGATTCATCAAGATGCGGCGAAACCCCAGTATTTTGGAAACACCGTCCCATAGCCAAGTTACTATGAAGACCAGGGCTGCTCCAATAGCTCCTACCAGGAATTTTCTACGGCTCATCCTCATGCGGATGCCTCCATACGTTTTTCGCACCACATCCCTGGCAAACTTGGCACTCCACGCTTTTGTCTCCGGTCGTCTTACACTGTCTGTTCACAACGGCTCTTCCTAATTTCCCGGCTGGCATGGGATCTCCAACATATCATCGAATCTGACTTCCTCGACTCTTTGCAGGATGAGAGTAAATTGGCTTCGGCGTTACGTAACTCGCGCATCGCTGATCCATATGAGATGGAGGATTCAGAATCCCTTTTATTCTACGCGTTCTCCTCCCAGAAGTCAAGACTCTTGGCTAGTTCATTTAGCGCACAGTAAAGACCTAGAAGCGAAGCGACTGGCGCAAGAAGAGGTTCGGCCCTAAGCTGCGCACGGAAATCTGGATGATGGAAAACTTCCTGGCAGATGAGCTGTCACAACGGTGAGACTATCGAAAGAAAAGACCATCCCCACCGGTCATTCGATTTTCTAACAATGAGCTTCATCCAACTTGAAGGAACTTGCTTGTATTTGAAGTAACTGAAGGGAGGACGCTCCCGCCCCGCCAGTGCCGTTGCCAGTGTGCCAGCGGGCAGATGGGTGGATGAGGGGACTCGAACCTCCGCCCCCCAGGGCCACAACCTGGTGCTCTCACCAACTGAGCTACACCCACCACGTATCACGTCCACGGTCGGCTGTCCGCCGTCAAAAATCAAAGCCAAAACGTCCACCGTCGGCCGCAAGAACCTAAAAACTCGTTGCGCCGCCGACAGCCAACTATCAACAGTTATACACGCCAGCTGTTCAGCGGCGTTTGCACTTTACCGCCACCTGAGTATTGATAATGCGTATTTCAGCGAAGTCAAGTCATTTCGGATTGAAAAAGCCCCGCTTGAAAACGGGGCTTTCAATCTCCGAGCCGCTATTGGTGGAGACAAGCCTTTCAGGAAGAACTCTTTCCTTCGACCCTGAGGTGTCAGGTCCGAAGGACCGGATAAATTCGTACGCCGCATCCGCTACGCCGACGTATACTCCTCCCCCTTCCTGATTATGGTAGCCTGAGCTGCAGCCAAACGGGCGATGGGAACGCGATAGGGTGAGCAGCTCACGTAATCCAAACCCACCTGGTGACAGAATTTGACCGAGTCCGGATCGCCGCCGTGCTCTCCGCAGATGCCGACCTTCAGGTCCTTTCGCGCCGAACGACCTCTTTTGGTTCCCATTTCCACCAGCTGTCCCACGCCGGTCTGATCGATGCTCACGAAAGGATCGTGGTTCAGGATGCCATGCTCGGTGTAATACTGCAGGAACTTGCCCGCGTCGTCCCTGGAGTAACCAAAGGTCATCTGTGTCAGATCGTTGGTGCCGAAGGAGAAAAATTCGGCCTCCGAAGCCACTTGGTCCGCGGTCAAGCAGGCTCTGGGTATCTCTATCATGGTTCCGATCAGATATTTGATCTTAACCCGATACTTCTTCATGGTCTGTTCTGCCACCCGCATCACCACCTCTTTTTGGTTTCGGAACTCGTTCACGTGTCCCACGAGCGGAATCATTACCTCAGGGTAGATCTTTCTTCCCCGCTTGGTCAGTTCGCAGGCCGCCTCGAAAATCGCACGGGCCTGCATCTCGGTGATCTCGGGAAACATGATCCCCAGCCTACAGCCCCGATGGCCCAGCATGGGATTTGTCTCGTGCAGTTCCTCTACCCGGCTTAAGATCCTCTCCTTCTCTTCGATCTTCTCCTCGTCTGGTTCCTCCTCCGCCTTCAGTTTTGCGATTTCCTCCGTCAACTCGTCGCGGTTGGGCAGGAACTCGTGCAGCGGCGGATCGAGTGTGCGAATGGTGACCGGCAATCCCTGCATCGCGTCCAAGATGCCTTTGAAATCGCTTTTCTGGAAAGGAAGCAGCTTGTCCAGAGCAGCTTGCCGCTCAGTGGATGTCCTTGCCAGAATCATCTCCTGCACTATGGGAAGTCTTTCCTCGGCAAAGAACATGTGTTCGGTACGGCACAGCCCGATCCCTTCGGCTCCAAACTTGACCGCCTGGGCGGCGTCCTTGGGGGTATCGGCATTGGTCCGCACACGCAGCCTTCTGGTCTGGTCGGCCCATTTCATGAACCGGCCGAACTCTCCGGTAAGCTCCGGCTCGATGGTGGGCGCCTCTCCCAGCATCACCTCTCCGGTGGCACCGTTGAGTGAGATCACGTCCCTTTCCCGGATGATCAGCCCGTCCACCATAAACTGTTTTCGCTGTTCGTTTATCTTGATGGCCTCGCAGCCGACCACACAACATTTCCCCATGCCGCGAGCCACGACCGCCGCGTGGCTGGTCATTCCGCCTCTGGCCGTGAGGATGCCCTCTGCCGCGGCCATGCCCGAGATGTCATCCGGATTGGTCTCATGCCGGACTAGGATCACCTTCTCCTTCTCCTGCTTCCAGCGAACCGCCTCCTCCGCGCTGAAGACCACCTTACCTACGGCCGCACCGGGGGAAGCCGCCAGCCCTCTGGCAATCACCTGTACGCTGGCGGCAGGGTCAATGCCCCGGTGCAGGAGCTGGTTGAGCTGAACCGGCTCCAGGCGGGTCAGGGCCTCACTCTTGGTGATCAGTCCCTCCTTGACCATTTCCACCGCGATTTTCACTGCCGCCGGCGCGGTCCTTTTGCCCGTGCGCGTCTGAAGCAGATATAGCTTGCCCTGCTGCACGGTGAACTCAAAATCCTGCATGTCCTTGTAGTGTTTCTCCAGCTTGGAGGTGATGGATCTCAGCTGCTTATAGACCTGGGCCATTTCCTGTTCCAGTTCGGCGATAGGTTTAGGCGTACGAATGCCGGCCACCACGTCCTCGCCCTGCGCGTTGATGAGATACTCTCCGTAGAATTGGTTTTCGCCGGTGGAAGGATTGCGAGTAAATCCTACCCCCGTGGCAGAATCGTCGCCCATGTTGCCGAAAACCATGGCCTGGACATTCACTGCAGTGCCCAAGTCACCGGGAATCTTATGCAGCCGCCGGTAGGCTATGGCGCGCGGGTTATTCCAAGACTTGAATACCGCCTCAATGGTAAGACGAAGCTGCTCGTAGGGATCGGTAGGGAAGGCCTCCCTGGTCTTATTCCTGACCTTGGTCTTGAACGACCTTACCAAGTCCTTCAAATCCTCCACCAGTAGAGAGGCATCCTGCTTGATGCGCTTCTCATCCTTCTTCCTCTGGAGAATCTGCTCGAACTCGGCCTTGTCAATTGCCAGAACCACGTTCCCGAACATCTGGACGAATCGCCGGTAACTGTCGTAAACGAATCTCTCGTTTCCGCTCTTCTTGATCAGACCCTTGGCGGTTTCGTCGTTAAAACCCAGATTCAGCACAGTGTCCATCATCCCGGGCATGGAGAACTTAGCTCCGGATCTGACCGAGACCAGAAGCGGGTTAGACGGATCACCGAACTTGGCCCTCATGGATTTCTCCACCCGGGCCATATACTTCTTGACTTCTTTCTCCAGACCCCGGGGCAGCCGCATATCGTTGTCGTAAAACAAACGGCAGACTTCGGTGGAGACAGTGAATCCGGCCGGTACCGGGGCTCGCGTATTGGTCATCTCGGCCAAGCCCGAACCCTTACCCCCCAGAATATCCTTCATTCCGCCGTGTCCCTCGGCCTTGCCATCCCCGAAATAGTAAATGAACTTTCCTTTTGGCTCGGATATCGCTTTGGCTTTCTTGGGCTTAGCCTTCGCCGCTCTGCCCTTGGCCGGTTTTGGTTTCTTAGGTTTGGCTTTCTTGACGGCTTTTTTCCTGGGTGCCGCCTTTTTCACCCTGGCTTTAGTCAGCTTGAGCTTCTTTGTCGGGCCCCTCTTGGATTTCTTTGCAGCAGAAGGCCTTGCCTTTGTGGCCTTTTTGGCCTTCTTGGATGCCTTTTTTGCCATCGGTTACCTCCGTTTGAGCTATAGAATTCCCATATAATACGGCATTCCCGCCAAAAAGCAAGCAGAAATTTGGGTTTTGGGGCCGATGAGAATCAGATGAGTTGAGGGAGAAGACCCTGTTTGGCGCGCTTGGCAAGGAAAAGATGGCGGCAGTCGAAGCTCCGCCCTAAATCTTTTGATATTATTGGACTTAGATCAGGAAAAAAGTCAAGACACCCGATGCTGCGGCGGTGCGGCATTCGCTGTGAGCCATCTGCTTGATGTGTAACTTATTGATGGCAGCCAGGTTCCGGACCGCCTTTGAAAAGATGGTTCATGTGGCAAGGACAGCCTGAGGCCGATCCCCGGAGAAATGAGCTTGCGTAAGTCACCGCTTGAATGCGGGGTAGGTAATCACAGCCATGCCAACAAATACAGTTTGATGCCTTGATTCACATGCGTGGAAATGCCAAGCTGGTCTGGCGGCAGATTCTTTGACAAAACGAGCGAGACTGGTGCCAGCTTGAGCAGATTAGGAGAGAAGCGGCAACCGACGCCGGCAGGGGAGAGGGGATCAGATTATTCCGCTTTCCGAAAGCCTATCTCGCATCCTATGCACGTGAGTAGCCGGCCAGTAGATCCGGTCACATTTGGGACAGAGGGAGAATTCATCGTGTGTTTGATAGACGTAAGGGTAAAGCCTCTCTTTTATGCTCTCCTTTTCCACGTCCTCCAGAGGCTCGTTGCAGAGGAGACAGCGGGAGAACAGGAGATTCCCGTCCGGCCTGAGATCGAGATGAGTCAACACCTGCTTCAGCTGCTGCAGAGGCTTGTCACTCTGTATAAGTACGAGTCTCTCACCCAACTTGAGTTTAAATCGCAACAGCTGTGTATCTCTGCTCAGCACGACCCGATCATCTTTCAGCGCCCTGGCGACCAACTCGCCATCTTCGATGGGATCGAAAAACAAGGTGTCATACCCCAGTGTTCGGAGCCATTTGGCCAATTTACCCAGATTGTCGTCGCAGATGAATTTCATGGCGCATCGCCTTGGTTCTGAAATGTAGCGTCCGAGCTTGTCTCGGACGATGTACCTGCCGCGGTCGGCAGGGCTGAATGCCCTGCCCTATGTGTATTCAGTTTTTTTCGTCTTTGCACAGGCGCGTGAATTGATCTCACACTCTGCTCTGTCCGAACCACGGATTCGGTTGGTTTGAAGGTGTTCTCGCGTCGCACACGGAGTTGCGACGCTGCAGGTCCGCCACCAAATGTAGCGTCCGAGCTTGTCTGGGACGACAAATCTGTCCGCCATCAATTAGGACGGGGACCACGTCATGGCGGAGTTCCGTAGGCTCAACAGGCCCTGTCCCTGCGGCCGATGTCACCTCCGTTCGGACAACCGGCGCAAAAGGGTTAAGGGGCGGACCTTCAGGTTCGCCCAACATTCTCCGGGGCGGGAATCTGGCTCCCTCTAGACCGTCCCTACAATCTGAACTGCATCTGGTAAAGCCTCTTGTACAATCCCCCCTCTTTCATCAGGCTTTCGTGATCTCCGGTCTGAACTATCTTGCCATGTTCCAGGACAATGATCTTGTCTACGTCATGTATGGTGGACAGCCGGTGAGCGATGACGAATACCGTCCGTCCCTTCATCAGGCGATCGATGGCCTCCTGTACCAAGGCTTCCGACTCCGAATCCAGCGACGAGGTGGCCTCATCGAATACGAGTATGGGCGGGTTCTTGAACAATGCGCGTGCAATTGCCAGCCTCTGTTTTTCCCCGCCGGAAAGCTTGACCCCGCGATCCCCGATTATGGTTTGGTAACCCTGAGGCATAGCCGTGATGAAGTTGTGTGCATTAGCTGCGCGGGCAGCATCGTGCACCCGATCTTCGGACGCATGTTCGTGACCATAAGCAATGTTGTTCCAGATCGTATCGTTGAAAAGGATGGTTTCCTGGGTCACAATTCCCATCAGGCTTCTTAGGGAACCCAAATCAACTTTCTTGAGATCGATACCATCTATGGTGATTTCTCCGCCTGTAGGATCATAGAATCGGATGAGAAGATCCATAAGTGTGGATTTGCCAGCCCCGGACGGTCCGACAAGAGCTACCACCTCACCCGCTTTCGCTTCGAAGCTTATGCCCGAGAGCACATCCTTGCTGCCGTCGTAACTGAAGCGCACGTTCTCGAAACTGACTTTCTCCGCCAGAGATTGCCTGCTGACAGCTTCGGGCGCATTCTTGATCTTGGGCTGTGTATCCAGAACCTCGTGGATTCTCCTAGCGGCAGCCAGCCCCTGTTGAATGTCGATGTTCAGATGGCTTATGCTGCGTATGGGCTGCATCAGAGAGAGCATGGCAAACAGAAACAAGAAGAATCTTGCCGGGTCCAGGGTCCCCGAGAGGATCTCCCTCCCGGCAAACCACAGAAGCAAGGCTGCTGCAAAGACGCCCATGACCTCTGTTAAGGGCGGGCTGAGAGAACCGACACGGGTGAGCCTGACCATAGTTTTGAAATAGTCCCTTGTGGTATCCATGAATTTCTTGATCTCGAATTTCTCCATCACGAAAGCCTTCACTACCCGAATACCGGAGATGGTCTCCTGCAGCACAGAAGTCATAGCTCCCATCTTCTCCTGGGTGATGACGCTGGATTTGCGCACCTTCTGCCCGAACTTCCCGATTATCAGCATGGCCAGAGGAAAGAGCGCCAGGGCGATGAAAGCGAGCTTCCAGCTTGCCCAGAAAACCAGGAACAGATACACCAGAAGCAGGAAGCTCTGACGGAGTGCCTCGGCAAAGCCGTTTGCCACCGCCCCCTTGACCAGGGTAATATCGTTGGTTATGCGGGAGATCAAAACCCCGGTCCTCTGGCCGTGAAAGTACTCCAGGGGCAAAACGTGGAAGTGCCTGTAGAGCTTGTTTCTCAGGTCCATTATAACTCCCTGCTCCACCCTCACGATCAGAAAGCTCTGCGCATACCAGAACAGGTTCTTGACCAGGAAGATCAGGAAGACCAGAATACAGAAACGACCGAGGGTCTGCAGGTGAGTATCCCCGACTATGAATTCGTCGAACTTCTGCCTCAACTTCTCCGGCAGCAACACCACCAGGCTCTTTTCCTCTTGATCCGGCTCCTCCTGCTCCTCGAAAGCTGGTACCGATATCTCACCGGGCTGAGAGAAGAGGATCTTGGTAAACGGCACTATCATGGTGATGGAAAAGCCGCTCATCCCGGCAAAGAACACCATGAAGACCATGGCGGGAACCAGATATCTCAGATGAGGCTTCAGATTGCTGAGCAGTCTGAAGTAATCTTTCATGACAAAAGTCCTTCGACTCCACCCGCTGTATGCCCCTCTCCATCAAATGGAGAGGGGGACTAAAGGGGAGAGGTTCTGCAAGATCAGGTCCTAAGTTCCACGACCGATTTGACCATCTCCTGAAACGCGTCCTTTACGTTCTCGACCGATATTAGTCCATTGGATGCCAGCAGGGTTCTATGTATTTCTCCCTGTGGTCCAAACTTCACATGGTCGGAGTCCAGAAACAAAGCCAGGGTGGGCGTGCCCACCGCCACCGACAGGTGCATGGCTCCGGTGTCGGGCGAGACGAAAAGATTGCAGCGATTTACCAACGCCGCCAGAAGCGGGAGAGGAAGCAGCTTTGAGACAACTTGATTCTTCCCTCTACCTTCAAGGCTCCTGATCTGTTTTCTTTCCTCCGGTCCCCACAGGAATATCACTTTGGCGCCAAATGAATGGGTTATCCAGTCGGCTAACTTGCTGAAGTTTTCAACCGGCCACCTTTTCCGCCCTCTGCCTCCGATATGCATGCCCACCAAGAAATCTCCTGGCTCTATGCTCTCCGATCTGAGATACTCTTCCGCTTCGGTAATCCTATCCGCATCCACGGCAAGCCTCAGTCCGGGCGACTCGAAGTCTCCAACCAGACATCGCAGAAGATTTAGATACGTCTCCGAGGCATGTCTTTTCACGCCGGAAGCGGGGACCTCCAGATTAATGAAGAGACCGCTTCTGGGCTTCTTGTATCCGATTCTGTAGGGAGACCCCGACAGGAGAGCCAAGAACGAATTGTTCAGCGAAAAATTGTTCTCGTCGCTGGCGTCGATAGCCAGGTCGAACTTTTGCCTCCGGATCCCTCTTATGAAAAAGACCAGAGAAAGGGGGTGAAAGATATACTGCCTCTTCTTGGCGACCAGTATCCCGTCTGCCAGTTTCGATTTGGAGAAAAGTGTGTGAAACGTCTTGCTGGCCAGATACCAAATCTGAGATTCAGGAAAGAACTGTCTAAGTGCCGAAAGAAGCGGCGTGGTGAGTATAAGATTTCCAATGCGATCGTCCTGTCTCACCACCAGTATTTTCTTGATGTGGCCGAGATTCACACTCTCCGGGCGTAGTGTTTCCTTACCCGAGGACCTCAGAAAAAACCTCAAGAGAACAAACAGGAGGTCCTTTCCCTTATGTTCGATTTTCTTGAAAATCATCGACGCACCTTCAGAGCCCAAAAAATCATATTAACCCACCGCTGCCCAAAAGTCAACGATTTTGTCCTGCCCACAGGCACCCTATGCGCCAACCCGATGCTCCGGACTCCCAACCAGCAGAGGCACGGCCGTCTTCTCATTTTCCCTTGCCTATGTACGTCGTTGAGCTATCTTAGATTGAGATTGCCTTAGCTCCCAAGAGGAGAAGATGATCGATTCGTACGATTTTGGAGAAATAGTCATACACGGCAGAAGATATACCTCGGACGTCATAATATATCCGGATCGGGTGGAAGACGAGTGGTGGAGGAGGGAGGGTCACGTTTTGACCGCTGACGATTTGAAGGACGTGCTCGACTGCAAGCCGGAGGTGATCGTGGTGGGCACGGGATATTCAGGGATCATGAGCGTCCCGTCTGATACCGAGAAGCTGATCAGGCCTGAGGGAATCGAATTGATAATAGAACCCACTACTCGAGCCTGCCAGACTTACAACCAACTTTGTCGAAACAGGAAAGTCATTGCTATGCTGCATCTGACCTGCTGAGGCTCTTGCGCTCTGGTGCCAGAGACACTCGGATATGCCTGGCGAAAGGGGAGAGGTTACTCCAGCGCAGCTTCAAGAAGTCGTACGTCGTCTATCCAGACGGTGCCCTTGCCTTTTACCACCAGGTGTAGTTTCACGTTATCCGGATTCTCCCCCTCTTTTAGAGGAAAACTTACTTCCTCTGTGGTCCACTCCGTGCTTGCGGTGAGAGGAGTTTGAGCATCACCGGCGATGACGTCTCCCTTCCCCGGAAAATGACATTCCATTACCAAGAACACCTGGCCTTCCACCTCCTCCGTTCGCACCCGGGCCTGATAGATCAACCGGGCATTCTCCACGTCCACATCGCCTGTCTCGAAGAGACGGAAGACATTGGAGCCGCTTGACGTGACCCGCAGAGATCCCTTTCCGTCAGAAGAGATTTCCTTGTCAACCTGGACGTTCGAGCGGGTGATGACCTTTCTTATGTCATCCAAAGGAAAGCGTGCAAGCTCGGTAGCTTTTTTTGAAGAATCCCCGCCGCATCCAGCCGCCACCAGAGCCGCTGCGATCCAGATGGTCAATGATGGGGCCTTCTTGTTCATAAATCCCTTTCGAGATACCAATGGCTTAGACGCCGGGTGGAAGTGTATGATCCTCCGGAGTCAGTTAGGGAGAAATCCCCTCGTGATCAGATTGGTGGGCTCGCACCATCTCGTTTGCCCGATGGGTGGGTATGAACTCTGTGAAGTTGTCACGATTCAGACGTGTTCTTTCCTCTCTCAAGGGCAACAGCTCGAAGCCGTTAAGAAATGCCCTGAGCCCCTGTTTCACTCCCAGATTGATGAAGAATTCGTCTTTTGCCCTAAACTCCGCACTCATGTTCTCATTGACAAAACCGGAGTATAGCTGGACCCCGTCGGCGAAGATCTGTATCCAGCTTCGGCCCGCTGCCTCCATGCGGAGGACCAGCTCTGGTGCAGAGCCGATCTTATCGTCCAGAAGCTGCATGAAAAGCTCCATGGTGTCCGGAGGCTCAGGGATCACCAGGACGCTTTCTGCCATAGCCAAGGTCGGAATGACAGATGCGCTCCGGTGGCTCTCTATGCCGATTCGGAAGAGGAACATCACACATAATGCTCCGATGACCAGCCCGAGGAAAACAGAAAATACGTAGCCCAGCCCACTTGTTCTCGGCGGCGGCTCGAGAGACGGGTAAGTTGGTGCGGCCGGCGCCTCCTCGATCGGTTTTTCCTCTCCGGCAGCTTCCTCAGGGTGGGCTCTGTAGGAGGGAGGAGACTCCTTTTCGGCCTCTCCCGGCGCGGTCTTTTGCTCATCCAACATCTTGAGGATATTGTCAGCATCCAGCTTCAGGTACTCTGCATAGGCCCTCAGAAAGGAGCGCCGGTAGATCCCGGCCGGCACGAGATCGAAGCGTCCCCGCTCCATGGCCTTGAGATAGTCCAGCCGAATCTTCAGCTCTTCGGAGATATGATCCAGCTCCAGCTTTCTCTTTTCCCGATAATAGCGCAGCAGCGAGCCAATCGGATTATCCTTGTCCTCGTCATCGAAGTCGAACATGATTCCGTCCCCAGTCAAAATGTGGTCCGTCCCTGCGAAGGTTAGACGATCTCGGGCAGCATCCGCTTCAGCAGTTCAGTGGGCAGGCCGATGACGTTGTTCAGGCTGCCCTGAATGCTGTGCACCAGAAAACTGCCCATTCCCTGAATGCCATAAGCCCCGGCTTTGTCCATCGGTTCGGCGGTCTCTACATAAGATAGGATCTGTTTCTCATCCAGCCGGTTGAACGTCACCTGGGTAGAATCGTAATCGGAGATGACCTTGCCATTCTGCTTATTCACCAGGGTGACCCCGGTGTAAACAGTGTGCTTCCTGCCGCTCAACTTCTTCAAGATGGCAAACGCCTCCCTTTCATCTTTGGGTTTTCCCAGAATTTGGCCGTCGAGCACCACGATGGTATCTGCGCCCAGGATTATCCCTTCTTTAAATTGACTCGCGACACTGGTTGCCTTCTGCCGGGACAAGCTAAGGACGTGCTTCGCAGGGTGTGAGGAGGAGCTTTCCTCGTTCAGATTCGGAGGCACCTTTATCTGAAAGCTGACGTTTGCCCTCCGAAGAATATCAGCTCTCCGGGGCGAACTGGATGCCAAAACCAGTTTTCTGCCTTCCAGGAGGTCGTTCAGACCTTCTTCCCGTTTTGGCTGAACGGCACCCTTCCCGATCGAACCGTTCTCGGATTTCATCTGATTCGGTCTACCTGCTTTCCAGAATAAAGGTCACCGGGCCCCAGTTGGCGATGTCCACCAGCATCTTTGCTCCGAAGACTCCGCCTTCCGTCTTCAAACCGGTGGCCTTAATCTGGTCGAGAAACTTCTGATACAGCTGTTCTGCTGTTTTTGGTTCGAGAGCGTCGGTAAAACTGGGGCGCCTTCCTTTGGTGGTGTCGCCATACAGGGTGAATTGTGAGACCACCAGAACCTCTGCTCCCACGTCCAGAGCCGAGAGGTTCATCTTCTGCTGTTCGTCTTCAAAGATTCGTAGATTCAGGCACTTCTCCGCCAGGAACGTTACGTCCTTTTCGCTGTCACCCGTCTTTGCACCCACCAGAAGGACCAGGCCCCTTTGAATCTGGCCAACCACGCGGTCTCCGACCGTGACCTTGGCTTGTTTTACTCTTTGCAGAACGACGCGCAATTTTCTCTCCGAACCTTGCAACAAAGTTAACCCTGCCTGCAAAGATTGTCAACCCAAAAGCCAGCCCGGAGTTCACTTTGGCGACTCACAGACGGCACGGCAAGCTGCGGGCGGGACGGAATCGCAGCTCCACCTCACCAGCCTTGCTGGCTCAGTTTCTCCAGGGCCTGCCTGGCACTTTCCGAATCCTTGCCGGTGGGCAGGATTTCGAGGTACAGCTCCAGTTGCTCCCTGGCTTCCTTCCAGGCATTGAGAGACAGGTAGGTCATCCCCAGCCTGTAGCGCGCCTTGGCCAGGTAGGGATTGAGCCCCAGCGCTTCCCGGTACATGCTGACGGCCCTCTCCGGCATGCTCCATCTGTTATATATGTCACCCAGCCCCACATAGGGGTCAGCGAATTTGGGATCGAGATTTAAGGCTTTTCTGTACCGATCCTCAGCCTGCCTCAGATTCCCTTTCATCAGGTAGATTGTGGCGGCGTTGGAATAAGTCTGAGGGTAGTCGGTTTTCAGCCTGATGGCCTTCTCGCACGCGTCCAGGGCCAGGTCGTACTGCTGGCGCAAGAGATAGAGATCAGCCAGGTTGACGTAAGGGGCAGCCAAAAAGGAGCTCAGCCGAACGGCCTCCTTAAGCTGAGCC
>CAYFQZ010000663.1:0-1841 GCA_964345305.1 uncultured Ignavibacteria bacterium
ATCGTGGGCCGAGAAGGAAGCCGCCATGGCAAAAACAACCTGGGTAAAAGTCTTGTCCGGATTCTGGTCGTCAGGATCGGGGCTCAGCGACTTATAGCTGGAGTAAGAGTAATCGCCGGGAGCAATGCCGTTTTCTTCAAATATCTTCTCTATGATTTCTTCGCTGAAAAACGACTCCAAGGAAGCATATGGGCTCATGGCACTGACTGATCGGAACAGCGTGTCGTGGTCCATGGCGATTCGGAGAGCACCATAACCGCCCATCCCTAGGCCACTTATGGCTCTGAAATCCGGATTGGGGATGAAGATGTCCTCTGGTTTGTTCAGGTACGTGTGGAAATTCGAATCGATGACGGCCATCAATTCCGCCACGATATAGTTCTCATAATTGCCTATCAAGGGAGAGTTGGTGCAAAAGCTGCCTCCCACAGACAGAGAATAGGCATCCGGCATGACGATGATCATGGGCTGGATCTGTTCTTCGGCGATGAGTCGGTCAGCCAATTGCCCGATCTTGTGAACCCCAGCGAAGGTGGAATAGTCTCCCCCGAAATCGTGCAGCAGGTATAGAACTGAAAAACCCTGCTCCAGAAGTTGGGGCGTGTGGAATTCGGGATTGTAAAAAGACGGCAGATAGACGTACACGTCTTTTATAGGCGGGTCACGAAGGATATTGTTTTGCAGAGAGCCGAAAACTCTGTCCAGTCGCCAGGGATCGCGGTACAGGTAGCGTTCCCTGACAGGATTCTCTCTCTTCCCACAGCTGACAATAAGCGCCAGTACTAAACAGGCCAGAAGTAGTCCAATCAGTACCCTTTTCATGCGAACTCCTTTTTTGCGGGTTCTGTAGATTTTTCTCAGTTAGAAGCGATAGGTGAAAGACAGGCCCGAGTTGTGGAAGAGCATCCTATATTCTCTCGGCATGTTGTCGAAGCGGCCGTCTCCATTAACGTCTTCCAAGACCTCCACTTCTGCACTCTGGTGGGCCACCAGTTGATAGTCGTAGCCAAACTCGAAGGAATTTATCTGGTAGGAGAGGCCCACGCTGAAGCTGTGCTTGTCTCCCACGTCGGGAATCAGCAGGCTCATAGTGCCGTCGGGAATAGGCGACTGCTCGAAGAAGTAGCCACCGCGCACAAACAGTCCCTCTCTTAGGATGTACTCTCCGCCCAAGCTGAATCTGGTGATGTTATCCCAGTTAAACGGAAGCTCCGCGTCCCTGACGGCCAGAATCATTATTCCCGGATCCTCCTCATCTGCCGTGAGAGTCATGTCCTTGGTGTCGATTTGATCCAGCCTGGACCAGTTGACCGAGCTTAGGTCGCAGGTGAGGGTCAGTTTTTCCATGGGTCTGTACATCAACCCCACCCCGACCTCTCCGGGAAGCGGGAGAGTGGTCTCGAACTCACCGTCTCTAAAATGGCCGGTTTCGCCTAAGATCTCGGACCCGGTGGTCGGAATCACGGGGAAATACATCTCCAGCTCATTGCTCCCGGAAAGATCCATGTCAACGGGGGCCTGGTAGGAGAATCCCAGCTGTAATTTGTCGCTGGCCTTATACAGAATTCCGGCGTTGAACCCGACTCCCCAACCGTCGGTCTTCATATATGCGTCCACCGGAAAGAAATCATATGGCCGGGGATATATGGTGGGAACCAATACGGTCCTTCTCAACTCGAAATCGGCTCTCTGTATGCTCAAGCCAAATCCCAGGGAAAGCTTATCCTCCATGAAGCTCGTGGCCACGGTGGGATGCAAATCCCACACCAGTATATCCGTGCTGTGGTCGAACTGAGGATAGGTTACGTTGTTATCAAAGCCGGAGGGAGGCTCGTAAAGAT
>CAYFQZ010000664.1:0-11048 GCA_964345305.1 uncultured Ignavibacteria bacterium
CTCTTCCAGCTTGAGCGCGACGAATTTCTTTCCGGTCAGCTCAGAGCCCAGAAGCCTGTCAAGCTCCTTCACTCTTCCTCCGAGTCCCTTTTCCTTTTCCACCAGAGTGACCTTCTCGCCCTTGATGGCCAGATCCAGTGCGGTCTGAATTCCGGCAATGCCGCCACCTATCACCAGGATTTCCGGATTCATGGGAACCCTTCTTCTTTCCAGGGGCTCGAGGCGGTTGGCTCTGGCAACCGCCATCCGCAGTAAGTCCTTGGCCTTGGCCGTGGCCGCCTCCGGCTCGTGGGAGTGCACCCAGGAACACTGGTCGCGCACGTTCGCCATCTCGAACAGGTAAGGGTTCAGCCCGGCCCGGCGACAGCTTTCCTGGAATATCGGCTCGTGAGTACGGGGAGTGCATGCCGCCACCACCACGCGGTTGAGGTTGTGCTCCCTGATGTGCTCCTGCATCAATCTCTGGGTCCCGTCCGAACACATGAACAGGTCGCGAACCACGTGAACCACGCCGGGGAGCGACCTGGCGTATTCCTCCACCTCCTGCACATTCACCACTCCGCCTATGTTGGTCCCGCAGTGGCAAACGAAGACTCCGACCCGCGGCTTCCCGTCCACGTTGACGGGTTCAACCTTTTCGATCTCCCTTTTTACCTGCTGACCGCCCAGGTGCTCCGAGACTTTCAAAGCGGCGGCTGATCCGATGGCCACCGAATCGGTGATATCCTTCAGCCCGGCGGCACTTCCGCAGAGGTATATGCCCTCCCGGGTGGATTCCAGGAAGGAAAGCGGGTCCCCCTGCTTGAAGAAACCGGAGCTGTCCAGATCGATTCCCAGGATCTGCGCCAGGCTGCTAGTGCCATCGGCTGGCACGCCGGCCGAGGAGAGGATCGCCATGTCCGATCTGATCTGCTCCACCTCTTTGGTCTCGGTGTTCTCGATGAAGATTACCAAATCCTTGGTCTCCGGGTCCTCCTCGATCTTGGCGGGCCTCCCCTTGTAGAAGATCACGTCCGGGTCCTCCTTGGCCCGCAGGAACAACTCCTCGTAGCCTTTGCCGAACGCTCTGACATCCATGTAGAAAATGTATATCTTGTCGATGTCCGGTTCGTGGGTTTTGGCCAGCAAGGAATTCTTGACCGTGTTCATGCAACAGAAATAAGAGCAATAGGGGTAGCCCCGGTCGCCCACCGACCTGGAGCCCACGCACTGGATGAAAGCCAGCGTCTTTGGCGTCTTCATATCAGCGGGACGAACCAGATGACCGCCGGAGGGGCCCGAAGCGTTCAGGATCCTCTCAAACTCCAGCGCAGTCAGCACGTTCTGGTAGCGGGCATACCCGTAATTGGTCAGACCACGGGGATCATACTCATCAAAGCCGGTGGCAACCACAACAGCACCTACCTTGATCTTCTCCTCCTTCGGCGGCATGTCAAAGTCGATGCAGTTCAGCTTGCAGGCCCGGGAACAGTTCTCACACACCAGGATGGTCTTGTTCAGGCACGCCTCCCGGTCTATGGCGTAGGTTCGAGGTGAGGCCTGGGGAAACGGGGTGAAGATGGCCTTTCTCGCTCCCATACCTAAGTCGAAGTAGTTGGGAGCTATGACCGGGCAGGCCTTGGCGCAGTCGCCGCATCCCACACAGGTATCCTCGTTCACGAATCGCGGATTTCTTCTGACGGTGACCGTGAAGTTTCCCTTCTCCCCCTCCACCCGGACCACCTCGGAGTAGCTCCACACCTTAACGTTGGGATGTCGACCGACATCCAGCATGCGCGGTCCCAGGATTCATATGGCGCAGTCCATGCTGGGGAAGGTCTTGTCGATCTGGGCCATCCTCCCACCCAGGGTGGAGGCTCGCTCCACCAGATAGACCTGGAAGTCGGCGTCGGCTAAATCCAGGGCTGCCTGAATTCCGGCCACCCCGCCTCCTATGACCAGAGCGCCTTTTTTCTCCTTTTCCTTCTCCTTCACCTTACCTCCGGATCAGTCTTGATTTCATACCGGCAGTCGCGCCGTTGTCAGACCACCGCATTGGCCGGACCGGCGTTCGCGGCGAACTGCAGATGCCTCCCACAATCAAACTAAGTACCGGCTGGAGTTTCGCTCTTTGCCTGCACCGTCTTGCCGAGAAGTTCTTTACCGTACTTGTATCCCTTATCGAAAGCCTTCAGGTTGAGGTCTATCAGCTTCTCTCTGAAGGAGCTCTCGATTGCTTTCTTGGCGGACTCGGGCCTAACCATGTCTGTTACGGCGGTAAAGAAACCGAACATCACGATGTTTGCCACAATCTTGGCCCCCATCTCCTCGGCGAAGCGGGTGGAAGGTATGGCGAAGACCTTGAGTCCCTTTTTCACCTGGTCAGGCTTGACCAGATCCTCGTCCATGACCAGAGTGCCGCGTTCTCTGACTTTGTCGCCGTGTTTGGCGAACCCCTCCTGCGACATCGCCACCACGATGTGAGGTACGGTGACGTAAGGATACAAGACCCTCTCGTCGGATATCACGACCTGCGCGCTGCAGGCGCTCCCGCGTGCCTCCGGCCCGAAACTCTGTGTCAGTGTGGCTTGCTTTGCGTCATAGATGGATGCTGCCTTTCCCAGAAGGTATCCGAAGCGGATCACGCCCTGACCGCCGAACCCGGTTATTCTGAGCTCTGTTAACATTCGGGACCTCCGTGCTCAACGAATTTTTCCTGCAGCTTGTGCTTCAACCAGGCGTTGTGAGAGTCCATAAAGGTGGGCTTTTCCCTGTCGATGAACTTGCCCACCACGATCTTCTTTTGGAATTCAATCTCCAGTTCCCTGGTTTCTGCTCCGTGTTTGATCACGCTGTTGTCGTGGTAAAACTTCATAAGATCCAGTCCACTGCCCAGCCTGTTTCGTCTGGCATAGAGCGTGGAACAGGGGCAGATAATCTCGATGAAGGAGAAGCCCTTCTTGTTAAGCGCCTCCGACATGGACCGGGACAGTCTGCGAACGTGCAGGGCGGTCCAGCGGGCCACGTACACCGCACCGCAGGATTCCGCCAGATGACACAAATTGAAAGGATGCTCGAAATTGCCGTAGGGTGAGGTGGAGGTGTTGGCGGTAAGCGGAGTGGTGGCCGCCACCTGGCCGCCGGTCATGGCGTAGATAAAGTTGTTGACGCACAGGACAACTATGTCCATGTTCCTTCGCGCTGCGTGAATGAAATGATTACCTCCGATTCCCGCTATGTCGCCATCGCCGCTGAAAACCACCACCTTAAGCTGCGGATTGGCAAGTTTCAGCCCGGTGGCGAAGGGAACCGCCCGGCCGTGAGTGGAGTGGAACGAGTCCAGCTTTACGTAGCCAGCGACTCTTCCAGTACACCCTATTCCAGAGACCACGCAGACCTTCTCCAGTGGGACATCGCTTTTCTTAAGAGCCTCAGCAAAGGCGGTCACCGCGGTGCCGATCCCGCAGGTGGAACACCAGATGTGCGGAATGCGATCCATCCGCAGCAGGGTCTCCATGGGATGTTCCGCGATCTCGGTTGCCTGTTGAACCGTACGGGTTGCTTTCATTTTGCCGCCTCCTTGATAGCTTTGTAGATGTCTTCAGGGTCGTGCACCCATCCTCCTCCGTGCGGAACCAGAAGCGTCTTGGCCTTGCCGCAGACGCATCTTTCCACCTCATAATACATCTGTCCGTAATTCATCTCCACCACCACAAAAGCCTTCACCTTGTCGGCCAGCGCTCGCACCTTTTTCTCCGGGAAGGGCCAGACTATGATGGGACGGAAGAGCCCCACCTTCATTCCCTCTCGTCTGGCCTTCTGCAGCGCCGGGATGGAAACGCGCGAGCTTATACCATAGGAGAAGATGACGATTTCCGCGTCGTCCATCTGCATCTCCTCTACGTCCACCAACTCGTCTGCATGCAGTCTTATCTTGTCGACCAGTCTTCTCACCAGTTTCTCCTGTGCCTGCCAGTTCATGACCGGATAGCCCTTCTCATCGTGCGTCAGGCCGGTGATGTGAATCTTGTATCCGTTCCCGGCCTTGATCATGTCCGGTATCAGATCCTTGCCTACCTTGAACGGCAGATACTGATCCGGCGGCAGCTTGGTGTATCGACGCGGGTAAAGCTCAATCTCCTCGGCCGAGGGAATCACCACCTTTTCGGTCATGTGGCCCACACATTCGTCGGTCATCACCATCACCGGAACCCTGTATTTCTCGGAGAGATTGAATGCCTTTATCACCACCTCGAAGCACTCCTGGGGCGAGTTTGGAGAGATTGCGATGATTTCATAATCTCCGTGGGAACCCCAGCGGGCCTGCATCATGTCTGCCTGCCCGGGAAGGGTGGGAAGCCCGGTAGATGGCCCGCCTCTCTGGACGTTTATCACCACGCAGGGTGCTTCCATCATGGCCGCCAGGCCGATATTCTCCATCATCAGCGAGAAGCCCGGACCGGAGGTGACCGTCATCGATTTCACGCCTCCCCAGGCGGCTCCCACCACCGCCGCCATGGAACCCATCTCGTCTTCCATCTGTATGAAAACGCCTCCCACCTCGGGGAATCGCTCGGAAATCCTTTCGGCCACCTCGGTGGAAGGGGTTATGGGGTATCCAGCCACAAAACGACAGCCTGCTGCGAGGGCTCCCTCCGAGCAGGCGTGGTCACCATCCAGGTAATGTTCTCCAGTCAAGACACCTTTGGGATCAGCTTTCAACTTTCTTTACCTCCTGCTCAGCCGGTTTCTCCTTCTCCTTCTTCTTCTCCGTCACGTAAATGGCAAACTCGGGACAGAGCATCTCGCACAACCCGCAGAAGACGCAGGTGTCCTCCTTTGCCACGTACGGCGGATGATATCCTTTGGTATTGAACTCGCTGGAGAGCTCCAGCACGTCACGGGGACAGTATTCAACGCAGAATGCGCATCCTTTGCATCTTTCCTTTATGATGTGCAACTCACCGTGCGGAATCTCAAGCTTGTCGGAATCAAGTGGTTTTCGCCAGAATTTGCCCATTGAGGGTGGGGCCATGTTCTCACCTCCAGAAGCTATATTACGAGAAGGGTCTGTTGCTCAAACAGAGTATGTTTGAATAAGATAAGCCCAATTCCGTTTTCGTCAAGTGATTATTTTCACAAACCTCCACTTATACAACACAATAATACGTCTTTTGACATAAAAAGAGTGGGCGCACCATACGGCACCACTGACCTTTTTCACCAGAGTAAAATCCCGCTGTTTCTCCAGCTGTTTCTTCCCTTTATGCGTTCGGATGAGCCGGAATTCGCTTGACAACGGAGGCTGCCGAGTGATTAATTTGAAAGAGAGCATACCCACTCCGATTCCAGAATGACAGGAAGGGTAAAGCTGCCGTGATGAAGCGAATACTATGGATAGCCGGAACCTCTCTGGCCCTTATCATCCTGTGTAACTGCGCCGGCGACAATCAGAGATCAGTTCCGGCGCAGGTCGATCTAAGTAGCCTTATCGATTCGGTCTCCGTCGCACCCGCGAGATCGGGGAAGTTTGGCTTTGCGTCGGCGTTCTTCGAGGAGCTGGCGGATTTGAGGCGAGCCGAAGGGGTGGATTCCGCCCGCGCTATCTTCCTTGACCTCTTTGGCCACCTGCATTCTAAGATCAGGGTTACCGACTCGCTGGCAGTGCTTCAAACAATCGAGTGGATTCACAATTGCTTTACCATGATGGACTCAGGCGCGGTCTTTTTCACCCACGGGGCGGCAGATACGTACGCCGCATGGTATCTTCAGCAGGTGGAGGGCATCCGCCCGGATCTGTTGGTCATATCCTTGCAGTTTCTGGTGGGAGCGGATTATCGAGAATTCCTGTTGGAAGATGATCAAATCCGCACGGCCTTGAACCTATCCAGGCACGGCAGCCTGCCGATCCCTCCTTCCACCGGGGAGACACAGGCTGCGCTGGAGGAGATGATCATCCGTGCGGTCTCCGACCCGGACCACCCCGCTCTGTATCTGGCGCCTCTCTGCGGTGTGGCGGACAGATTCGGCGGGCATATCGTATACCTGGGACTGGTTCACGCTTATCAGGACTCGGTTCAACCACAGAATCAGATTCTTGATCAGCTCATCTCCAGACTCAGCCAAGACTGGAAACTTGGCTGTGCGTCACAGGGAGCGCCCGAGGATTCAAGCTACGCTGCCCGAGTTGCCTGGCTGCAATACCTGACCCTGCTCATCTACACGGCTTCAGAATTTGAGAAAGCCAATCGCCATGGGGATATGGATACTCTGTTTACATATATGGAACCTATCGTGGGTGAAGACTGGCGATTCCCCATGCTGAGGTACATGCACTGCCACCAGGCCCGGGAAGAATGTGAACGGTATCTGCAGAAGCTGAAGCGGTATGCAGCGAAACATCCTGACGATCGGGCGGTTCAGGCAGCCCTGCAGCATTTAGAAGAAAAGCGGCACTGAGCGAAGTGCTCTCTTGGTCCTGGCGGACAGCTTGTTTGTTACCATCAAGCGTCACGGACGAGGGCCCCCGTGGCGAAACAGGATATCATTAGTCATTTTCAAAAAAAGTTAGATATTCTCGAAAATTTCTCTTGACAAGGAAACTTTGTATGTTTAATTGCGTAATACGATGCTGAATGAGTAGCTAACCAGAACCAGTCGGAGGTGTGTACCTTAATGCGCTTTAAGATGATCTCACTTAATAGCTGCCGCATGCAGGGCACCAGTGTACCCACTTTGGTCTACACCTTTGGACCAAGGAGGCTACTCTGAATAGGCGCTTAAGACGGAACTTCACGAAACCGTGACCTATCCAGAGTAGGTCACGGTTTTTTATTTATGAGAAAGGAAAAGAGATGAGCTTCGCAGTAGAGACTTTCGACTTAAACAGGTTCTTCAAAATAAAGAAAGCGAAGAACAGGAAATCAAACGCCGACGGCAACAACAACGGCAGGTTGGTTGCCCTGGAGAACGCCAATATCAAGATCCATCAGGGCGAGCTGTTCGGCGTCCTGGGCCCAAACGGCGCAGGCAAGACCACCCTGATCAAGATTCTTGCCACCCTGCTTCTGCCCAGCTCCGGAACCGCACTGGTGGACGGGATAGACGTGGTCAAGCACCCCGAGAAGGTGAGAAGGCTAATCAACATGGTCTCGGGAGGGGAGCACTGCGGCTACGGGATTCTGACCGTACGGGAAACCTTGTGGATGTTCTCGCAGTTTTACGGGATTTCCAACAAGGTGGCATTCCGAAGGATCGACGAGCTGCTTAAGGTTCTGAAGATGGAGGAGTTCGCCAAAACCAAGATCGGCAAGCTCTCCACCGGACTCCGGCAGAAGCTGAATTTCATGCGTGGTTTCGTGTGCGATCCCAAGATCATGTTCTTGGATGAGCCCACGCTGGGCCTGGACGTGCAGATCGCCCGGGACGTGAGAAACTACATAAGAACCTGGATGAAGAAGAACCCGGAGAGGACCGTTCTTCTGACCACCCACTACATGGCGGAGGCGGATGAGCTTTGCGATCGGGTGGCCATCATCGACAAGGGCAAGGTTCTGGTGTGCGACACTCCGCAGAATCTGAAGAAGACCCTGGCAGGTGATGCGGTCTTTCACATCGAGGTCCCCTTATCGCCCAACGGAATGGAGGGCTTTGACCAGATCTCGGGGGTGGAAAAATTCGCCTACGAGCACAAGAACCACTCGGGTAAGACCAAGCTCAAGTTCATCCTCAAGGATGAATCGGCCATCTCCAACGTCACCGAGTTCTTGAGCCGAAACGGCTCCAGGATACTATCTCTTTCCAAGATGGAGCCGAGTCTGGAGGACGTCTTCGTGGCACTGGTAGGAAGAGGACTGAAAGATGAAAACCGAACTGAGGACTAACATAAAGGCCATAATCGGCCGTGCTTACGTGCGGGTGGTGGGTGCCAATCGGGAGCCCAGCTGGTGGTTGACCGACACCGTGCTTCCCATATTGAGCACCGCGGCCTACGTCTACGTCTACCGAGCACTGAACGCTCCCGAGGAGTATACCGGGTTCGTCGTCCTGGGCGGAACCATGAGTGCCTACTGGATACACGTTCTGTGGAGCATGGCGGCTCAATTTTACTGGGAAAAGGAGATAGGGAATCTGGACATATATATGATCGCACCTATCTCCAGGATGTCGCTGCTTCTGGGCATGGCATCAGGGGGCATGCTTCTTGCCACCACCAGGGCGGCCTCCATCTTTCTGGTGGGAAGCCTAATCTTTAAGGTGGACTTTGCCTTGATCAGCCTGCCCAAGCTGTTTGCCGTCTTCGTACTGACCCTGGTGGGCCTGTACGGGATGGGAATGCTCTTTTCATCTTTGTTCATGCTTTACGGAAGGCAGGCCTGGCACGGCGTTACACTGTTACAGGAGCCGGTTCATCTTCTGTCGGGTTTCTTCTTTCCCATAAGGAATCTGGGGTTCGCCATAGGGTTGGCCGCCTCCTTGATCCCTTTGACCCTGGGCCTGGATGCCATGAGGCAGCTGGCCTTCGAGGGCGGTGCCAAATCGGGATTCATAAACCCCAATGTGGAGATAGCCGCCTTGGCCATTCTATCTGTATTCTTCCTGGTGATCTCCAAGTACGCCCTGGAGTTCATGGAGAAGCTCGGCAAAAAAGAGGGAAGATTGACCTTGAGATGGCAATAAGGAAGACCTCTCCCCTTCTGCCCCCTCTCCACTTTGTGGAGAGGGGGAAATAGGGGGTCAGGTCGATTAGAAGAGCATAAGGACTCGGCTCGTTGCGGTCGCGACCCCCCATAGAGGGTCCCTGCCCAAACCGGGAACGGAGGGATGTTAACGCAAACCGTTATGTCATTGCGAGGAGAAGCCGAAGCAATCCCAAGAAAAGAGATTGCTTCGTCCCCTGCGGGTTCTCGCAATGACAGTAGAAGGCGACGGATTTGGGCCCGAATCGGAGGCTTAAATGCTTTTCGCTGTCCGAACACACTCTGACGAAACATTTTAGGAGATATACTTAATCATGCTCGCCAAGACAAAAGAGAACCTAAGAACCATAAAGACCGCCGGTCAGTTGGGCTGGGCTATGGAATCCAACTGGACCGACCCGTTTCTGTTCGCCATATATTCGGTGGTGCGACCACTGGCCTCTTCTCTCATTCTGGTGGTGATGTACTACGTTGTGACCCGGGGGAAGACCGGAATAGATCTGTTTGCATACATCTACGTGGGCAACGCCTTCTTCATGTACGTGATCAACGTCCTCTTTGGCATCAGCTGGGTGATTCACGACGATCGGGAGCATTACCAGATGATCAGGTACATATACATATCCCCCATCAGGATGTACTATTACCTTTTCGGGCGGGGCATCGCCAAGATGATACTGACTACAGTGGCGGTGATCATAACCATGGGTTTCGGAATGCTGGTCTTGAAGATTCCGGTGAACCTGCTGGCGGTGAACTATCCTCTGCTAGTCTTCTCCGTGATTGCAGGTATATTCATCATCACCTGTATGGGGATACTCTTGGCGGGGATAACCCTGGTCACTGCTCACCACAGCTGGGCGCTGACCGAGGGGATAGCGGGGCTTTTCTACCTGGCCTGCGGGGCCATCTATCCCATAGACATCCTGCCAATGTGGTTGCAGTACTTGTCCAAGGCCCTACCTTTGACCTATTGGCTGGAACTGGTGCGAAGATCGGTTCTGGGGAAAAGCTTGAGTCCCACGTTGAGTGGATTCTCCACTTTGGAGTTGATAGGGATAATGGCACTGACCACGCTGGCTTTGGCTTTGTTTTCGCACTGGATCTACCGCTCCATTGAGCACATAGCTCGAAAATACGGCAAGATAGACCAGCTCACGAATTATTGATGGGCTGGGGTCCTCAAATGCCGGTCCGCCGGGATCGCGGCGTTTGTCGGAGAGAACTGTGAGGTGAATCATGATCGAAGGTAAGAAGATCAGAATCAGGGCGATCGAGAAGACGGACATTGACGAAATCATGAAATGGGTGAACGATGACGAGGTGAAAGAGAACCTGCTGATGAGATATCCAATCTCCAGGTATCAGGAGGAGAAGTGGATCGAGGCGGCCTTGGGCGGCGACAGTCAGAGGAAAAAAGTTTTCGCCCTGGAGACGAAAGATGGTCTCTATCTCGGCGGAATCGGGCTGCACAGCATCGACTGGGAAAACCGGAACGCCGAAGCGGGCATAGTCGTCGGGAAGAAGGAATACTGGGGCAAAGGCTACGGAACAGACGCCATGATGACTTTGCTCGATTTTGCCTTCAACCAAATGAACCTGCACCGGGTCTACCTGCGCGTGTTTGAGTACAATTTCAGAGGTATCAAATCTTACGAGAAGTGCGGGTTCAAGAAGGAAGGACTCTTAAGACAAGACCGCTACTGCAACGGCGGGTACCACGACACCATAATAATGGGAATTCTCAGAGACGAGTTTAACCGAGCGCCAGGCGCCGCAGAAGATCGTTAAAGGATGGAAGCCAACGTAGCTTTAGCCTTGATTCTCACCACCCTGGCAGGGCTGTCCACCACATTGGGCAGTCTGCTGGGGTTGGCCGTGCGAAAGCCGGGACCGCGTTTCATGAGCGCCGCGCTCGGATTCTCGGCCGGGGTCATGGTGATGGTCTCGTTTGCCGAGCTTCTGCAGGGAAGCGCCGACTCGATCGGTTTTGCCCATGCCCACATCGGCTTCTTCGTCGGGATCGCCGTCATATTCTTGATAGACTATTTTCTTCCTCACGAATCGGCTGGTCACCAGGACTTAACAGAACAACAGAAACAAAGCAAGCTCATGCGTATGGGCGTGCTGGTGGCCCTGGGAATCGCTATTCACAATTTTCCCGAGGGGATGGCCACCTTTGCCGGGACTCTTCAAGACCCCAGCCTGGGAATAGCCATACTTGCGGGCGGTTTACTCAGCCAGGTTCCGCAGGCCCCGCTGATCGCGGCCGCATGGTTCGGTGGATTCAAGACATCGGCTACTCACGTCACTGCGACTGTCACCAACACTACATACCTGCAGATTCTCGCGTTCGTTCCACCGATCTTC
>CAYFQZ010000665.1:0-2093 GCA_964345305.1 uncultured Ignavibacteria bacterium
CAAGGATTTTTTGCCCGTTTTATAAAAAAATGTAGGCCCCGTCGCAAAGAGTCGAAAAAACTAACTGAAAACAGTCGATGCCGGCACGTTCTCCGGATGATCTCTTTCGATGGGGAAAATCCATTTCCGTACGCAAGAGCCTTAATTTTGGTGCACTGGGAGGATGCTCGATGACGGTGGCGCGGATTTGGGGTGGTCGTCAGACCCTGCGGGGCAAAAAACCACCCCTCCTCTGAACCATCCAAAGGAGGGGCAATAGAAAACAGTAGGATCACATCAGCTGTTCGGGTGGTGCCGCAAACAGCTGATTGCGATTATGTCAACGTCCTATCATGGCTGAGTCAAGTCCTCCAAGAACCACTCCCCTACTTTTCTGAACGCTTCCAGCGCACCAGGGTGGTTGGCATCTCCGTCCTTCATCACGTTTAGAGGAAAGCAGAATGTAGCGGTCCTGTACGTTGGACCAATATAGTTGACGGCCAAGGGCATCTGATGCATCGGTGAATATCGATCACGCCGGGAAATGAAGCTGTATAGCCGTCGCTCCAGGGGAGGCCTCCAGCGAGTATCCAGGTCCGTCGCAATGATCAGATAGGGTACGTGAGGAATACCATACTCGGCGAAATTCTTGCCTGGGTCGTCCCCGTCATAGCCAAATAACTCCGTTGCCTTAAGCGAATCCATCTCCAAGGGAGGAAGTCCCCAGTCACCGAAGGGTATGGCCCCGTTGAATTCCAACCTTATCGCATAGAACGCCGGACTATAGGCAGGAAGGAATAGACCGGCCACTCCACAATACTCAGTTGCCACATCCAGGATACACGGGCTGCCGGTGAGACCCACCACCAGGTAATTGACACCCCTCCCGCCGCCGCTCAGATTATAGTTCTTCATTCCAATGAACCACACCCGTCCCCCTACGTTCAGGTAGCTTCTGTACCTGCAGTAATCTTCCTCCTTGATACCAGCCTTACCGCCCACGTTGAGCGCAATCACCAGATCATATCGGGATAATGAATCCTCAGGCGGAAGTCCCTCGCCCACCAGGTAAATATTATAGTCGTCGCAAAGCCCTGCCTGGGAAAGCGCAGCCCAGTAAAACGGCCAGACTAAGGACGTGTCCTTTCCTGCCCCGTCTCCCTGCTCGTATGTGGTGTGATCCATCACCAGAATGGTTTTTCGAGAAGGCTCTTCATATCGGAAAAGAGGTTTGAGAATGCGGAAAAACGTGGTTGCCGAATCTTTGCTGCTCACAAAAGCGTCATCTCTCGACCACAGCTTCAACAGATACCAGCCGTAACCCAGATCCGTGGGATGCCGGTAATTCTCCAAGTTCTTGAAGACTTGAAACTTATCCAATATCCACCTATCGTAAATCACCTCTCCTTCAATTACCATGCTGTCCAGGGAAGAGTCGACCAGGGTGGCGTGAGGATCATCCAAAACCGAGGTATCTGCATAAGGACCCCAGAGCTCCCACTTGTAATAAAAATCGGGCTGCTTCCGCAAGTCGGGATAGTCCACAGTATCCAAACCGTGCCAGCTGATCTCAATACCTTTCCAGGTCGTGGTCGTCTCCGGCAGACAGTAAAAATTGCTCTCCACAAAGGTACTGTCCACGTCGATGTAAATCTCAGGCGCATGGTTGTTACGCCAGTACATTCGACTCTTGATTTCCGAGATCTTGCCTAAGTTATCCACCGCACGTAAGAAAATATACTGAGCCGTATAAGTCGTCTCTATTTCCGCAGCATATAACCTCACGTCTCCCTGGTGTCCTCTTTCGGCTGCTACATGCCTTCCAAAGACATCCGCTCGGATGGTGCTATTTACCCAGGTAGCGCTGTCAGCTGCCAACGCTGCAAGGAACTGTTTGGCTTGCTCCAAACCACCCCAGACTTCGTGGATCGTGCTGTCCCTGATCACAGCATACTGATAGGCTGCTATGTAGCCGTCCATGTCTGTGCCGTACCAATAAATCCGAGGATTGACCGAAAACCGTGTGCTGTCCGACGGAACGTTGGCAAAAAAGACCTTTGGCGGTATATTCTCGGGCTTGGTACCACCCCTTTCCAATTTACCGCAGCCAGATA
>CAYFQZ010000666.1:0-24037 GCA_964345305.1 uncultured Ignavibacteria bacterium
CGGCTGCCACCACCCCGTTAGGGTCAGCTCCCCTTTCGAATCTCTGAGACGATTCGGTGGACAACCCCAGAGAGATTCTTCCCCGCCGTATCACCCTGGGGTCAAAATAGGCGCTCTCCAAAAGGATATTCCGGGTGCTGGGACCGACCTCGCTCTTCAGCCCTCCCATTATCCCGGCGATGGCCACCGGGACGGTCCCGTCGCTGATGAGCAACACCTCTGGGTTCAAGGTGCGTTCTACCTCATCCAGGGTAACGAACTTCTCGCCGTCTGCGGCTCTTCTCACCACCACCTTCCTCCGTCCCCGGGGACCCTGCGATGTGAAAAGATCATAGTCGAACGCGTGCAAGGGATGTCCCATCTCGAGCATCACCAGATTGGCTATGTCTACCACGCTGTTTATGGGGCGCATCCCGGCGGAGTAAAGCTTCCTTTTAAGCCAGAAGGGAGACTCTGTAATCTTGACCTCTTCGATTACCCGGGCGGTGTATCTGGGACAGCCGGCGGGATCCAGAATCTCCACCTCCACCCTCTCTTCGGCTCCCTGGGAAACCTCGTGCAGCCTTCCCCCCGGCTTTCTCAATTCACCCCCACATAAGGCCGCCACTTCACGTGCCACGCCCACCATGGAAAGGCAATCGGGTCTGTTGGGCGTCAGATCAAAGTCCAGAATCCAGTCCTCTAATTCCAGTGCAGATGAAAGCGGCTGTCCCACCTCAAGCTCCGGATCCAGAATCATGATCCCTTCTTCATCTTCGCCAATGTCCAGTTCCCTCTCAGAGCAAATCATTCCGACCGAATCAACTCCTCTCAGATTGCTCCTGGAGATCCGCACCCCGCCTGGCAGCTCGGCACCGATCAGGGCCACCGGCACTTTGGCCTTCTCGCTGACATTGGGAGCGCCGCATACTATTTGAAGGCTCTCCCTCCCAACCGTGACCTCGCACACGGACAGCTTTTCCGCTTCAGGGTGCCTGGACACCTTTTCTATCCGGCCGACCACCACGCCATCAAGGTCGCCGCCTACCCGGGTGACTGTAGCCACCTCCAGCCCCGCGTCGGTGAGCCGCGAGGCCAGCTCGTCGACCGGAACATCGAAGTCGACGAACTCCCTGAGCCATTTCGCACTTACCTTCATCTTAAAACTGTCTTAGGAATCTCAAATCGTTTTCATAGAACAGCCGGATATCCTCTATCCGGTATTTCAGCATTGCAACTCTCTCAATGCCCAGTCCGAAGGCGTATCCGGAGTAAACCTCCGGATCGTATCCCACCGCCTCAAAGACAGCCGGATCTATCATGCCCGCCCCCAGAATCTCCAGCCATCCGGTGCGCTTGCACACCGCGCAGCCTTTACCGCCGCAAATAACGCAGGAGATGTCCACCTCAGCGGAGGGTTCGGTAAACGGAAAGAAGCTGGCCCTGAACCTGAGCGACACGTCCTTGCCGAAAAGCTCCCATACAAAGGCGGAGAGAACGCCCTTAAGGTCGGCGAAGCTCACGTCGGTATCCACGAAAAACCCCTCCACCTGATGGAAGGTACAGAAGCTGCGGGCGTTGATGGCCTCGTTCCTGTAACACCTTCCCGGAGCGATGATTTTGACCGGAGGCTTTCTTCGCTCCATGACCCTGATCTGAACCGGAGAGGTGTGGGTTCGAAGAAGAAGGTCCTTGCCGACATAGAAGGTGTCCTGCATGTCTCTGGCCGGGTGGTCCTCAGGGAAATTGAGCGCTCCAAAGTTGTAGTAATCGGTCTCCACATCCGGTCCCCTGGCCACCTCAAAACCCATCCCATGGAAGATCTCTATGATCCGTTCACCTACCTGCGTAACCGGATGCAGCGTACCCACCCATCCCTTTCTTCCCGGCAAGGTGTAGTCGAAAAGTTCCTTCTGCTTCGCTTCAGTAGCCCTTCCCTTGCGCAGCTCCTCCGTTCTTGCGACCAGCAGCTTCTCGGTTTGATTTTTGACCTGGTTGGACAGCTTGCCGAGCGCAGGGCGTTCACTATCAGGAAGATCTTTCAGGCCTCTGAGGAGGGAGGTGATGATGCCTTTTCTCCCCAGATACTTGACCTTCAGTCGTCCCAGCGTCTCGACGTTGTCCGCCTGTTGGATCTGGTCGCGAACTTCCTTCTCTGCCTTCCGCAAGGTCTTTTTGTATTCTTCCAGCTTCTGCATGGTATCAATAGGTGAAGGCATTCATGGATCGACTTGGTCTCCTCTCCCCTGCTGAGACCTTATATCCGGTGACTTGTCGGGGTGGCCAGTATGGCGAGAACTCGCGGGCAGCAACCGAAAGCCCCGGCCGGCGCATTTACCGAGGGCTGCTCTGACTCTGTCCCGTCGGTTACTCAGGAGGCCTTGGAAGCGAGTTCGGCCAGCTTGGCAAATCCGGCCTTATCCCGAACTGCCATGTCCGCCAGAATCTTGCGATCCAGGATCACGCCGCCCCTTTTCAGCCCGTTCATGAAGGCGCTGTAGGAGAGGCCATACAATCTGGCGGCGGCATTGATGCGGGTTATCCACAACCGTCGGAAGTCCCTTTTCCGCCTTCTCCTGTGAGCATAGGCATAGGCCAGTCCGCGCTGCACCGATTCCTTGGCGGTACGGTAAAGCCGGCTTCGGCCTCCGTAGTACCCTCTGGCACTTTTCAGTATCTTCTTCCTCCTCGCCCGTGAAGCGACGGCTTTCTTTACCCTGGGCATCGAGATCCTCCTTAGCTGGCCAGCAGTCTTTTCACCTTTTTCTCGTCTGCCTTGTCTACCAGGCCCGACTTCCTCAAGTTCCTTTTCCTTTTGCTGCTCTTGCCGCTCAAGAGATGACCCTTGAAGGCCTTGCTTCGCTTAAACTTGCCTTGTCCGGTCTTTTTGAATCTCTTGGCTGCAGCTCTGTTTGTCTTAATCTTCGGCAACTGGCTATCCTCCGTACTGCCTTGAGTTTTTAACGTTATACGTTACCTCATCGAATTAATTTGTTGGTATGGATCTAGTTACACCAGGGAGCTCACGAGCCGGAAGGTTGGGACGAACCTTTGTCCTGAGATCTGGGCATGAAGTTGAGGGTGAGGCTTCTGCCCTCCATCCTCGGGTTTGGTGCCGGTTCGCCCACGTCAGATAGATCCGTTTTCAGCTTGTCCAGAATCTTCTGCCCGAACTCCATGTGACTTCGCTCTCTGCCTCTGAATACCACCATGATCTTCACCTTGTTGCCCTGCATCAAGAACTCCCGAACATGCCTCATTTTAAAGGTGTAATCGTGTTCCTCGGTCTTGGGTCTGAAGCGCATCTCCTTTAGCTGCAGGAAACGCTGTTTCTTCTTGGCGTCCTTTGCTTTCTTGGCCAGCTCATACTTGTATTTTCCGTAGTCCATGATCTTGCAGACAGGCGGTCTGGCCTGGGGAGAGACCTCCACCAGGTCAAATCCCTTTTCCTGTGCCATTCGAATGGCATCCCTGGTGGCCATGATGCCGACTTGCTCGCCATCCTCCCCGATAACCCTCACCTGCGGGAACCGGATTCTCCGGTTAACCCTAATCTCCTTGGGTCTTATTGGACTTCACCTCCTCTCTTTCTTTCTAAGAATCAATGAACCTTTGTTTTTGCGGGATTCTCTTGTTCTGCTGCCGGCTGAGTCGGTCAGGTCGCCATCTCGGTTCCTGGGGTCTACCACGAGACCGGTCCAGCGGCTCTGGCCTCTTCTTCCTCTCTCAGTTTTTTCGTGATTTGATCCAGATCAAAGCAGCCTAGGTCTCCTTCTCTACGCCTTCGGACGGAAACGCTGTTGGCCTTGACCTCTTTTTTGCCCACGACAAACATATACGCTATCTTTTGGCTTTCCGCCTCTCTGATCTTGTAGCCTATCTTCTCATTTCTTTCATCCAGTTCCACCCTGAAGCCTTCCCGTTTTAGTCTTTTCTCGACTTCGGCCGCATAGGCGTTTTGCTCGTCTGTGATGGGCATAACTTTGATCTGCACTGGAGAAAGCCAAAGGGGAAACGCCCCGCCATAATGCTCGATCAGCACACCGAAGAATCTTTCCAGCGACCCCAACAGGGCCCGATGTATCATGATCGGTCGATGGTAGTGCCCGTCTGAGTCCACGTAGTTCAGATCGAACCTCTCGGGGATGTTGAAGTCGAACTGGATGGTGGTGCACTGATGGGGCCTCCCCATCACGTCTCTTATCTTCAAATCGATCTTGGGGCCGTAGAAAGCGCCGCCCCCTTCGTCCACCTCGAACTCCAGATTCTCTTTCTCCAGAGCCTGCCTCAATGCCTCCTGTGCCTCCTCCCAATTCCGCTCCTCTCCGATGGCTTTGTCCGGACGAGTGGAGAGAAATATCTGGTATTTCTCGAAGCCCAGGGTGCGGAGCATGGAGAGCGAGAATTCCAAAAGATGCCGCACCTCCTGGTCCAGCTGCTCCCGCTTGCAAAATATATGGGCATCGTCCATGGTGAAGCCTCTTACCCTGAAAAGTCCCTGCAGGACGCCCGAACGCTCATATCGGTAACAGGCTCCCAGCTCAGCTAGCTTCAAGGGAAGCTCCCGGTAACTCCTCAGCTGGGACTTATAGATCAGGATGTGAAACGGGCAGTTCATGGGCTTGAGCTGGTACTCCTCGCCCTCCACCTCCATGGTGGAATACATGTTCTCCTGGTAGAACCCGGTATGGCCGCTTTTCTCCCAAAGATGCAGCCGCGCGATGTGGGGAGTATAGATCAGCTGATAACCATGCTTCTGGTGCTCCTCCAGCCAGTAATCCTCAATGATCCTTCTTATGGTGGCCCCCTTGGGATGCCACAGCACCAGACCCGGCCCTATCTCATCGGATATGGAGAAGAGCTCGAGCTCCCTTCCCAATACCCTATGATCTCTTCTCTTCTGCTCCTCGATCCTTTTCAGATAGCTGTCCAGATCATCCTTGCGAGGAAAGGAGATGCCGTAGATGCGCTGAAGCATGGGGTTTTTCTCGGAGCCTTTCCAGTAGGCTCCGGCTACGCTCAGCAATCTGAAGTTGGTGATGATCCCGGTGGAAGGGACGTGGGGTCCGCGGCACAGATCGACGAAGCCGTCATGCCGATAGAGGACCACCTTCTCATCCTCCAGCTCGGAGAGAATCTCCAGCTTGTAATCCTCGCCCCTCTGCTTGAACAGCACCTCCGCCTCCGACTTGGCCAGTTCCCTTCTTTCGAAGCCATGATCCTCCTTGACGATCTCCCTCATCCTCATTTCGATCCGTTCGAGATCTTCAGGGTCAAAGGGTTTCTGCGTGTCGAAATCGTAATAGAATCCTTCCTTGATCGACGGCCCGATGGCCAGTTTTGCGCCGGGGAATAGATCCTGAACCGCCTGGGCCATAACGTGTGAGGTGCTGTGCCAAAAGACTTCTTTCCCTTGGTCAGAATCGAAGGTGAGGGCCTGGATGCGCGAGTCCACCTCCACCTTGGTGGTTAGATCCACCACCTTACCGTTCAGAAGAGCCGCCAGCGTATCCCGGGCCAAGGACGGGTCGAAAGCTCTCTGGATCTCGGCTGCGGTCACCCCTCCCGTGTACTCCTTCCGGGTCCCATCGGGCAGAACCACCCACACCCTATCTGCCATGCTTTACTCCTCGCATTTCCCTAAAAAAATCACCCCTTACCTTTGGGGTGCCATCATCCCGCCAGCTGAGCCATCACTAACAGGATCTATCAGGAAAGACTAAACATCAGCCTTGTTTGCTTGAGTGGTGGGCGATACTGGAATCGAACCAGTGACCTCTTGCATGTCAAGCAAGCACTCTAACCAACTGAGCTAATCGCCCCGAAGAGCACCTGTCAAGAAAGTGCTAAGATCAACTTCTCCCTTTTGGCTTAAAGTTCCCGATACCTGACCGCGTGCCCTTGTCAATATATCCCCTCATGCTTCTCTTGTCAAGATTTTATTGAACCGCCGCCCAAAAAGTTGAATGGCACCTCTGCCCTCCCCGGATCGTGCTGTCGACCCAACGCCGGGCCTAATTAGACACGTCTTAACCTTTTTCGCTCGCCGCGCAGCGTCGGAAACTCTGAAGATACCCGCCAGAAAACTGTCACCTTGAGATCTGCCATGCTATAACTTCTGAGGACTACGTTTTCGAAGCTTTCAATCTTTGCCTTTTCCTAGCGAAGGTTATTGAGGTTCGCGCCCGCCGAACAAGCCCGGGCCTGACACGGGCAACCTCAGATGCCGAAATGATCCATCAGCTTTTCTGCTATCCTGCGGTAAACTTCCTCGCTGTCGTAACGTCCGTCCTGTTTCTTTCTTATCGCCTCGCGCACTTTCTCCTTTCGAAGGGAAGATGACTTATCGGAACTGCTCCCTTTCACCTCGGAGCCACGACGGTCTTCACCACTGTTTTGAGGCCCCGACCGTCCCTCAACTCCGCTCATCCTCATGCGCTCGGGGCCGTCCGCAGACAGCCAAACAGGGTCAAGCCTCCTTGCTGGAAGCTCTTCTTTTCCGCTGGAGAGCATCATAACCTGTCTTCTCCTCTGCAAGCGCCTTCACACCTGGCCTTCGAGCCCTTGACGCGGTAACTTATTGTCTCGCAGTAAAATCAATTCGGACGTGGATTCAGAATTGAACGCGTTCATCCACGCTGTCGATCGGAATCGTTGACTTCACCGGTTCCTCTCTATTAATTGTATCGACCTTAAGAGCTTAAACTTAATACGCCGGGTTAGGTTGATCAATCCCCGGGTGGCAAAAATAAGGTAAAACCCCTATATACTCGGTTCAGCCCTCATTTTCCGGGATAATCAATCTGCCTTTGAATTTGCTGCCGGACCTCCTGGCCCGCCAGCTTGCCGCAGAGATACAATCCCAGATCGATGCCGGAGGTAACGCCACCGGCAGTAATAACGTCTCCCTCATCCACGATCCGAGCATGCTTCACCTCGGCACAGAACTCACCCAGCTGTTCCAGAGCGTTTCGGTGGGTGGTGGCTCGCTTCCCTTTCAGAAAGCCTGCCGCACCCAGCAGCAGGGCTCCCGTGCATACCGATGCTTTCAGCCGACAGGGCTTCGCGCTCTTTAGCCACTCGATGAACTCGGCGTCATCCACCAATTGTCTGGAGCCGAATCCGCCCGGCACAATGACGATATCGTAGGAGTCCAGAGGGAGCGCCACCCTTGTGGGGACAAAAGCGAGTCCGGTGCTGTCCTTTACCTGCCGCGATAGTGCGCTGACGTCCCACCGGAGATCCGGAATAAAGCCCATGGTCTTGAGGCGGACCAGGGGATCGTAGACTCCTACGAAGTCCAGCGCCGTCATGCCGTCATAGATTATGAAGCCGACGTTAATGGCGCTCAGGTCGACCTGCCTATCGTATGGTTATTTCCCCCAGCAGGTTTTCGGCATGATAGACCCTGTCCAGGAGAAAGAGCACGTAACGGATATCCACATTAATGGTTCTGGTTATTTCAGGCTCGAACAGGTAATCGGAGGTGATGCTCTCATAATTTCCGTCAAAAACCAGCCCCACCAGTTCTCCTTGGCCATTCATTATCGGGCTGCCGGAGTTTCCATTGGTCACGTCATTGGTGGAAAGGAAATTGACCGGCACGTCCGGCAGCGAAGCGTCCACATAGGGGCCCAAATCTCTCCCGGAGAAAACCTTCTCCAGTTCGGGCGGCACCAGAAAAGGTTCCTGACCGGTTTGTTTTTCGAAAACCCCGGCCAAAGTCGTGATGTGGCCGAACTCGACCGCATCACGGGGAGAGTAACCCTTTACTTCACCGTAGTTGAATCGCATGGTCCCGTTGGCATCCGGGTAGAGCATGGTTCCCCGGTATTCGCTGAAGGCCTGTATGAGTTTGGGTTCCAACCGGGTGAGAGCACCGGAGAATTCCTTCTTCCTTTCCCTTAGCTCCTCCCTCTCCACCTCGAGTCTCCCTGCGAACTCGACGAAGGGATCGCCGAGCTCCTCCAGCTCCTCTTTGCTCATGCCCAGCATACTCAGCCTATCGTCGGTTGAGCCGAGCTTGGTCCCCTGGTAGAGGCCGTCCACGAACTCCCTCAGGATGTCCGACTTGTCCTGATCTGCCACGCCCTCCAAGACCCCGTCTATGGCCCGAATCCTCTGGGTTGGGGGAAGCTTAAGCGCTTTCTTCAAAAAATGGAGTAGAACCTGCCGATCGACCGCAGGCACCAGATTCACTTGAGCATTCTCCAGCCGTTCCCTCGTCTCTGATGAGTCCCGATCCTGATAGCCCGGCTCCCTTTCGCTGTCCGCCTTCTCCCTCTCCACGGCCCACTTGTAGATGGTGGACGCGAAGTTCAGAAACTTGCTGCGATAGATCATCCGGCCCATCAAGAAATCTTTATCCTGTAATCTGCTATGTTCCCTAAACAGACTGTCCAAGCTGGGCAGAACGTGCCGGAACTTGCCCAGTCTTGGATACCTGTTGAAACCGACCTGGAGCGACCTCTCCTCTTCGATCTTGTGTTGCAGAATCTGAGCCCTGTCAAATCCCTCCAGCATGCCCTGGTTCTTCTTGAGATAGTTGTTCACTCCTTTAATCTGTGAGGAAAGCCTCAGTGCGACGGACGAATCCTCTGCTGATGCCGCCTCGAGTATGGCGATCAGTTCCTGCCGGGTGCCAATGTCCAGAGGATAATCGTGATTCACCATTTGGTCGATGGAAAACGAGCTTTCGTAGCGTTTGGTCTTGCCGGGGAAGCCCACCAGAATTACGAAATCTCCCTCCTTCACTCCCCGGGAGGAAAGCTTAAGATGAACGTCAGGATTATAGGGTACGTTTTTCTCGGAGTGATCTGCCGGTCTTCCGTTTGGGGCCACATATGCGCGCAGGAATGCGAAATCGCCTGCGTGTCTGGGCCACATCCAATTATCGATCTCGCCCCCGTAATCTCCTATGCTTCGAGGCGGTGCAAACACTAACCTCACATCCCTGATCTTGAGATAGGTGAAAAGGTAATACTGGCCTCCCCCGTACATGCTCGCCAGCTTGCATCTTATGTCTGTGCTTTTCTCGGCTTCCCGGATGATCGCCTTGGTGACCTTGTCGATGGCCCGGTACCTCTCCAGATCGCTCATTTCTTCGGTCACCGCGCCGAGGACCCTGTCGGTGACATCCCGGAACGATTGAAGGACGTACACGTCGTATCCGACGGCAGGAAGCTCATTCTCCCTGGCTGGAGCATAGAAGCCGTCCCTCAGATAGTTGTTCTCCGGGGTGCTCTGCCTCTGGACGGCGGTGAAGGCCACGTGATGATTGGTGAGAATCAGTCCCTGGGGTGAGACAAAGGAACCCGTCCCGCCGCCCACCCGCACCACTGCTTGCGCGATTCCGCCCCCGTCGGCGTCATATATCTCTCTCGGGTCAAGTTCCAACCCGCGAGCTTTCAGTTCCTCGATCGGCAACTGGTGAATGGAGTCCAAAAGCCACATGCCCTCGTCGGCGATACACACGGAGTACGCCAGGAGAAAAGATATCAGAGCGGCCATGGCACGCATCCTTGTCTGATTCATCATGTACCTCCGAGCTTGTGCCCGTGCGCAAGATAACGCCCTGGGCAGCCGTAGACAAGGACTAAATTCGCAAGGCTTGGGAAGTCTTGGGGAACGACCACGGTGTAGGAACCAGCGGGAGGTTGCTCTATTCGAGATGGCTACAAGAGATCGTTGCAGGAGCGCCATCGACACTCGTCGATTCGACACGGGCGCTTTCTTAAAGACTGGATCGCCTTTGTCCGTTCAGCGCTGAACCACATCTCTTCCGGGTTGTCTGTGAACAAGTTACCGAAAGGGCCGATTTTCGGCCGCCTGAAAAGATACGGGCAGGCATAGGCGTCCCCGGCGGGAGTTATAACCAGCAGCACGCGGGAGGATTCACATCGGCGCCCGACCCGGTCATCTTCGATATCCTCATACAGGGGAAACGGATCGTGCCTGGTCTTCAACTCTTCGATTAGGCGCTTAGCCCTGGCTGCCTGTTCGGCAAGCAGGCAATCAGGACCCTTGCGTGCGGCCCGGAACCGGACGTAATTCATTCCCAGGTCTCTTGCCAAAAGCGCTATCTCTCCGATGAAGTTCATGTTGATCTGACGCAGCCGGACCTCCGCTCCCAAGACCAGCTTCGGATTCTCTGTTTCCCTCTTCCTGACTACCGCCTCAATGTTCTCCAGCACCTTCTGAAACTCTCCCGGACCGGGAGGATGATGCACTCGATCGTAGACCTGGTGGTTACTGGCATCAAGACTGATCTGCAGAGACGAAAGTACTTTGACCACCAGCTCCAAAGTTGCGGCTTCGCGCCAAGCTCCTGTGGTCCGCATTCCCAAACGGAATCCTTTGTCGACGCAAGACCGGGCGAAGCCCTTAAAGTCCGGATGCAGCGTGGGCTCTCCTCCTCCGGAGAGTTCGATGAAACGCACCTTCAGGGAAAGCAGTGCGTCGAAAAGCGCGGCAAAGCGGTCGGGGGCCATGAAGGCTTGATCTTTCTTACACTGGGTGCCGAAGGGGCAGCCAGGACAGCCGTGGCTGCATACGTTGGACAGAAGGACTTGGGCCAGCGCGGGAAATGGACGCTGTCCCTTCTCGCTTCTCTTGGTCGCAGAGAGGATCCCTCCCATGACAGCCCTCTGGGGTGGAGACAATCTCTCGGTGCGACTCGCTCTGCGGTTGCCTATCTGCTGGTGGAATGTGGCGGTAGCCTTGAGTTCGGCCACTCCGTCCGCATCCAGATTTAGATAGTCTCTTATCCTCATTAGCCTTACTCCGGGCCAGAGCCCGTAAATCCCATTCGCTTTCAACAGAGGAAGGCTTGCTTATCGCAGAAACTCCTATGTGTGGGGATCGTGGTCTGGGGTTCGTATGTCACTCGGGTCAGATTTCCCAGAGGATCCCGTGGGAGATCATGCCCCCAGTCGCTCATAGAGACGCTTTCTTGCCGACGTACTTCCGGCGGAACCGCTTCTTGAATTCGTCCAGCAGATAGTGCCTGGTGGTGTATGGAGTGTTGGGCATGACGGCTTGCTTGGCCAGTCTTTTCTTGGGGTTGATCACCAGTGGGCCGAGAAGGTCGGCGGATGCCAGCGAGGCGTCCTGCGGAACCGTGATTATCACATAAGTAATCAGATCGCTGGAATTGGTATAGTTCAGCTCCTCCAGCTCCTTTTCATTAATCTCCAGCTTGTAGTTGGGAAACAGCTCCACCGGGTCCATGATAACGAAGGCCACTTTGGGGTCTTCTGCGGACTGCAGCCATTTGAAGGGGACAAACTCGTCCTTCTGAAGGATCACGTAACGAGTCAGTTGGGAGAAACCCAGAATTCCTTTGGGTAGAAGTATTACCTCGTTCTCCTTGAAGTCAATCTCACCGAATCGCGTGGTGACCAGCTTCATTCTCCCCCCTTAAGATCAAGCTTTACGTAGGATCTTGAAGCAAGAACCGAGAATCTGGCACCTGCCTGTCATCTGCCCGCGGCCTGAACTTCCAACCATTACGGAGCGCCAGCTGGAAATTCACCCCGGTACAAACGTGCTAGTTTTCTTCGTAGTACACGAAGCTCGAATCCGAAGGCTCCCTGTCCCGCCTGTTCTCCCTTGCCCCATCTGGGCGTTTCGGGGACGAATCCGGCGTTTCGTCCTTCCACCATTGCCGGAACCTTTCCACCTTTCGGTTCAGATCTTCGCCTCTGTCTCTCCGTCTGTTCTTGAAAAACACTCTCTATCCCTTCGCCCGTGTTCCGCCGTCCCCGCTTGAGCCTTTCTTGGTGTCCCGGGATCGAGTAGCTTCCGATACCTCCGGGTCGGTTTTCTTCGCTCCGGGTTCGGCATTGCCCTTTCTTATCATAGTTGCTATCTTGGAGACCTCTTCAACGGTGGAGTCGACGGCCCTCTTGTTCTCCTCTTGAATCTTGAAGTAGATTTCCTCTCTGTGTATGGTTACCTTCTGCGGTGCGATTATGCCCAGCCTCACCTGACGGCCTCGCACCCCCAGGATAGTGATCTTGATATCGTCCCCGATGGTAACGCTTTCGCCCAACTTCCTTGTCAATATCAACATGGGGTCCTCTTTCGTGCAACAAAGGAAGTCCGAAGATCAAACCGGCGATTTTTCCCCGACTTCTTCCGCCGGCTGAAGACTCAACCCTTCCAGTCAGGCATCTGTGAGGATGTCCAATCTTTCCCGGCCACTGCGAGGTTTCTTGACGCTATCCACTGCTTCCCCTGCGACCACATTTGATAAGAATCGGTAGCAAATCCGAATTCCTTAGCTTGGGGCTTGAGTTTTTCCCTCAGGAGATCAACTTGTTATCCGCCGAGACCGACTTCAGCTTCTTCATGATGTGCAGAACCCTTTGGCTTTCTCCCAGAAGCGCCTCAAGGGATCGCTCGATCTTCTCCATCAGTTCCTTGTTCTTCTCCAGTTCTATCTCCCCGTGCCGCGATAGCTTATAAAGTCTGCCGACCTCCATTCTCACCACCCGAATCATCCTGGCCATGTCCGTGCTGGTGCGACCGGTCTGGTCCACCAGATCCAGAATGTCATCGTAGACCCGCGTGGAAAGACCTCCTGCCTCCCGGGCCTTGGAGGCGGTATAGGCCAGTTTGGAAGCCATGCGCTTGCCTCGGACCACCAGATCCTCCAGCGACCTTAACAGGTCCGTAGCCTTTTCAATCTCCTGCGATTCGATCATCTTCTACCTCTGCTTTTGATTGCATCACAGTAACGACATGAGACAACCCGCAGGGGGCTAATAATGTCTTAGGTCGTCCCATCCACGTCCAACAACTCCCTGATCTTGCGTTTGAGGTTGTCCAGATTCGGTGATTTGACCAGGTAAGCATCTGCCAGCCACGATTGGAAATCGCTCTTGTAGGTGGAATATGCCGAGTTGAGTATGATCGGCCTATCCCCCGCAATTTTGCGCAGGCCGCCCAAAATCTCCAGCCCATTCTGATCTTTCAGCTTGATATCCAGGATCACCAGATCCGGCGATTCCAACTCGGCCATTCTCAGAGCCTCCTCTCCGCTGGTTGCGGTGCTTACCTTATATCCTTCCTCCGAAAGCTCCTTTTCATAAAGCTTAAGAATGTGTTGCTCATCATCCACCACCAGCACGCTGCTGGCGCGGTATGAGGGGGCGGGGTGCTTTCTGGAGCTCCCTTGGGGTTTGATCCTATCGCTGCTCACGTTTGCCTCCGGGCTTGAGGTTGGTCCTTGCCTGCCTCCCGTCTTCCGATCGTCTCACCGTTTGTCACAGGCAGTTCTATGTAAAATGTAGTACCTTTTCCCTCCATGCTTTGCACACCTATGTCACCGCCGTGGTTCTTGATTATCTCCGAGGCGATGGTCAACCCCAGACCGCATGCCTCCGAGTCGGTGGTGAAGAAGGCGTCAAAGATCTTCCCCATGTCCTGGGGAGAGATGCCAAACCCGGTGTCTTTTACCTCTATCCTCGCGCTTCCCTCTGCGCCCCTGGTAGCCACCGAGAGTATGCCGCCATTGGGCATGGCCCTGACGGCATTGCGAAAGATATTCAACAGAGCCTGTCGGATCAGGTCCGGATTCACTGCCGTCAGAGGTAGTTCTTGGGAGGGGGACAGGGCGATGGATACTTTACCTGCGTCTATCTCCGGTTCCATCATCTCAAAGGTCTGATTCACCAGTTGGTTCAGATCCACCATCTCCAGGTTGGAGGCATCCGGTTTGGAGAAGTTGAGCACATTGTCCAGGACCTTCTCCATCCTTTCAGTCTCCTTCACCACGATTCTCAAGTACTCGGAGTCTGGATCGTCCTCGTCGGCCTTTTTCAGGAGGGATCGGGCAAAGCCGCCGATGATGGTCATGGGGTTGCGCAGCTCATGCGCCAGCTGTGAGGTGACCTGTCCCAGAACTGACAGCTTCTCCACCCTCAGCAGTCTGCGGCTGCTTTCTGCGATCCTTCTGTTGGCTTCAGCCAGCTTGTCTACCTTCTCTTCAAGCTCCCGATAGAGCCTGGACGTCTCGATTGCCACCGAAGCGTGGTGCGCGCATATGGAAAGCAGTTTGACGTCATCGTCCTCAATGGATTTCTGTGTAATGGAGTTGTCGGCCGCCACCACCCCCAGCGTCTTGTCTTTGGACATCAGGGGAGCCACGGCAAGTCGGTCCGTCTTCAGGAGATCAAAAAGAGCCTCCGTTCCGGCTTGCTCGCGCAAAAGGACCGAGGCCTTCCTGTTCAGCATCGACCGGATCAGGGGATCTCCTTCCATGGACATGGGGATTTTCAATTCTCTCACGATGGCGTTCACCGCGACGTCTTTGCCCTTCAAGGCGGATCTGTAAGAGTGTAGCACCTCTTCCAGGGACTGTTCCCTGTCAGAGAGGGAATCCCATATGCGCTTGGCTTCCTCCGGGCTGGAGGGCCCTATGGCCATTTTCCCCTCCAGGACGCGTCCTCCGTCGTCCACTAGCAGCAGGAAAGCCCGATTGAAGCCCAGCCCTTGGCCGGCGGTGACCGCAATCAGGACGATTCTGAGTATCTCCTCCAGCTTCAGCGTGCTTCCAAGCACCTTGCTCAACTCGCAGAGGATGGAAAGTTCGTTTATCTTCTTCTCCAGCTTGGACCGTGAGCGCACCATGCTGGAGATATCCTCAACCAGGCCCAGAACTCCTTTGGGATTTCTCCTTTCGTCCTTGATGGGAAAGACCCGAAGGAAAAGGTCGGGATTGCAGGAACGCGCCAATCTCCCGGTCAAGGGCCCCTGGGACAGTATGCAGTTTCTGGCCTGCTGGCAGATTCGATGCCTCAACGACTCCGATTTCTGAGTTCCTTCTCCATCATAAGCTTCCAGCAGCCTGGAAAGAAAGCTGTTGGCGTATTCGATCTTCCCGTCGGGTGAGGTCTGGAACACTCCTAAGGGGAGCTGATCCAAGATGTCTTTTAGACTACTCAGATCCGAGTCGGCCTCGGGTATGATTCTATCATGTCGGACCGCATTTGACATCGGTTTGGCCTTCGCATCAACAGGCTGTTGCGGATTCAACGCGGTCAAACGAGACTCCTTTTCAGCAGCCGTTCTGTCGCCCTGGTGATCTGGTTGGCCTCGTTTCTAATCTCTCTCAAACCCCGTTTGATCTCTGCTTTGGACCTCCTCCCGGATCGGCTGGTCTTCTCTTCCTGCCGCGGCGCGAAGCTATCCAGCAGAAACTGGGCATTCTCGGCTATGTCCGAAAGCGGGATTTTGATCCTCTGATTCAGGCTCTCCAGAAGCTGCACGGTAGGTACCGCGCTCCTCAACTGGGCCAGCTCCTCCTCCAGCCGACTGCAATGCTGCCCGGTTTGCTCAACTTCGGTGTGCAGCCTGTCCGCCTCCGAATGGTAGTGCATTCTCTCCAGGCCCAAGGTGATGGGGGCCGATACCAGGCGCAACAACTCCACGTCCCCTGCCTCAAAGGCGTGCGCCCGAATGTGGCCCAAATTCATTACGCCGAACAGTTCGTCGTTCAGAATCAGGGGTATGGCCAGAAAAGACTTGACCGTCTCTCCGCCTCTCTTCCGGTGCAAGTTGGAAAGAAGGATGGGCCTTTTCTCTTTGGCCACCCAGGCAGAGAATCCGGCTCCAGTATCGAACCTGACGAAGTCGATAAGGTCGATTCTCTTACCCACGGAGGCGACCTCCCTCATCTGGTTGGTTCTCCTGTCCAATAGGAAGAGGCTGGCCCGACTGTATTCCACGGATCTCCCGATCAGGTTGAGCACCTTTTCAAAGGCCTCGGGCTGTCGGGGCGATTGGCCTATGATCTCGCACACACCGGCCAGCACCTGGAAATCGTTCTTTACCCTCTCGGGATCCTTCTTCCCCTGTGAGCGTCTCTGGTTCACAGCGGGTCTTCCGGATCTGACGTTTCTCCTGACCTTGCTCTTGCTTTGTTTCGGCATTCTTATGTGCCCCCCAGTTTGTGTTGTTTTGAAGCTTATTCATTCGATCAATCTCGGGTTGCAGGATGCAGCATCCTGTCTCGGTGATTGCTGTCCTCTCTGCATTCCGATCCCACCAACAGGTATATTCCGATCAAACCCCCAATGACTCGCCCCTTATGAAGCCGTAAGAGAGACGTGCTTTTCTGGCTCGGCCCCTTTGCCTCCAGGCTGTGCACCGGAGAGGCCGGCACGTCCGTCACTGTCTTTATCGGGCCGCAAGCTCTGCCGTGCGCAGGTAGCTGGCAATGGCCTGGCGCAGCTTCTGGTTGAAACTCGATACCGTCACCGGGAGACTCTCGATCTCTTCGGTGGAGGTGTACCTTTCCAGTTCCTCTCTGGGAACGAATTGGAGCCCTACCAGAGAATCCCCCTGTCCGGAGGGTTCCACTCTCTTGATCTTACCCAAAACCCCCTCCAGGGTCACCAGCCCGTTCAGATTCAAGGTCAACAGGATGAAACCTTGCTCCGGTATGGCGGAGTCCGTGGCCAAGAGCATTCCGCTCTCGGCGAGATTCAAGATCTCTCCATTGTGCTGCTTCTTGGACAGCTTTATCCTGCGTCGATTGCAGGTCAGCACACGGAATCTGGTGGAAGAAGATAGCTCCACCCGAACAAACCTCCGACCTTGAGAGGTTCTGAGTGGAAATGGAGTCCCCTGCAAAACTGACGCTAAGCTCCGGGTCTTGGGGTCAACGTCTTTTGAAGGGTGCAAAGCTCGTCCTCCTTTCGGATTTCTTAAGCCCGCCTAATCGTTCTGGGGACGCCTCTGGTGGACCCGAGCGCGCCGTCCCCGCCTTGTTCACTCTTTCGTTCTTAGCTTTCGGCATTGTAAAAAGGCTGGTGCTGTACATGACTCTCAAATGGTCGAAGGTGTCGGTACTTGGCGGCCCGTGTCGCCCTGAATGAAGGAAACCTGCGCGTGATCCGCTCGACTCTTAAATCGCCGCTGGTTCCCTCTCTGCCGCCTGAGTGATCGGAAATGTCAAACGCAATTTTGTCCCGGCGACGGAAGTTTCTTCGAATTCGAGGCTTCCTCCGAACCGGTGCAGGATGTTCGATGCCATCCCGATGCGATCACTTGAGTTGAACTCCTGGCAGTCCGGACCCCCACCCGTCAGATCGTCCTTCCCGGAACAGTGCACATCCAAACAGACAAAACCTGCTTGCTGGAACGCCTCAAGCCTGAGACTTCCTCCCAGTGGCAGTCGATCTCTGAGCTCCCAGGTCAGGCTCAGGAAAGCCTGCTCCAGGTCGCGCGGGTTTCCTTGCACCAATGGGAGCTTTCCATCCAAGGTCGCTTCCAACCCGATCTTGTCTGAGCCCAACAAGTATCTGAGCAGTCTCAGGTCGCTTCTCACTATGTGAAGCAGGTTCACCTCTCCCCTCTCGGGGATCTGGCCGAACTGTCGGTGAAGATGATCAGAGAAGTCCTTCAGAAGCGAGCAGATCTTGTTGGCATTGGTCTCGAGTGCCCCCAGAATCTTGCCGTCAGCACCCGGTCCACTCGACCTCCTCTGGTTCATCTTCAAAAGCTGGGTTCTGCCCAGAATGACCTGAAGGGGATTATTGATCTCGTGCATCAAAGCCCTGCACAGCTGTGCGGTGGTGTAAAGCCTCTCTCCATCCACGTGATAGGGTTCATCCTCCCGGCGGGGGGAAGAGGGGCTTGTCAAATAGGAATTCTGCACACAGGCGGAGATCAGTTCAGTCCACAGCACCATGTCCGCGAACGACTTCTTCCCTGGAACCATATCACCGTCGAACTGCGTTATCCAAAATCCCTCCCCTGCCTCCGCGAATTTGAACGGCATAACCACCAGCCTGCCGGTCTCCGGTAGGGACAGTACTTCTCTTTTGTTCTGCTTGACGACGGAATCCAAATTCCCACTTTTCCACATGGCCTCGATTTGACCTGCAAACTCCGCGCCGGATTCCTCGTGCCCGGGCTTCGGCGATGAAGCCAGAGTGTCAAGTTTTCCGTTTTCCTTGCCCCCGGCAAAGACCCCGGCGTCGCCGAAACCGTAGAGATCTCTGAGGAAATCCAGAAGTGAGCAGAGCCGATAGGTCAAAAGGGGCTCTGCAAGGTCCGATTCAGGTGCTGCCGGCGGGGAAGGTTTGGGCCAATCATTCCCGGGCGCATCTGTCTGACCGGAGGAGGTGACCGCCTCCGAAAACTGGCCCACAATCAGGCCAAGCTGGTTGAACCTTTGGCTTAGTGAGTCGAGCTGCTTTTGGAGCTTTGCCTCCGGGTGATCTGAATTCGGCTGGCGGGCTTTGGCCTTCGATTTGGCCCTCCCTCGCCGCCGCGGAGTCAGACTTCCGCATGTCTGATTAATATTCATCTGGTTCCTCCAGATTTCACGAAGTGCCAAGATAAAGATCCGGTCTTAGTTACTACAGGGAGAACTTCTCCTTGATCATCCCCCGAAGCTTTAGAACTGCTTTAGTGTGTATCTGTGAAACCCGCGATTCGGATATCTGCATCACCTCGCCGATCTCCTTAAGGGTCAACTCCTCGTAGTAGTACAGGGCTACCACCAGTCTTTCCTGTTCCGAAAGATGGCTGATGGCCTGCGTCAGGTATGCCTTGAGTTCCTCCTTCTCCATGTCGCCCAAGGCGCTCTCCGTACCCAAATCCTCAACAGTCTCCACCCGCGGTACCTGCCTGTTGTCCTCCTCCTTGTAGATCAACTCGTCCAAGGAGAGCATGGTGGTGGAAGCGACGTCGTCCAGAGCCGAAAAAAGTTCTGTGGTCGATATCTTGAGGGACTTCGCCAACTCGACGTCCGAAGGCGGTCGGCCCAACTGATTCTCCAACTTGCTGGTCGTCTTTTCAATTACTCTGGATTTTGCCCTGGTCGACCGCGGTACCCAATCCAGAGAACGGAGTTCATCCAGGATGGCTCCTCTGATGCGCGGGACGGCATAGGTTTCGAATTTGACTCCGCGCGATGGGTCAAAGTTGGTCAGGGCCTCGATCAACCCTATGACTCCGGTATTTACCAGGTCATTCAACTCCACAGACTTGGGAAATCCCATGGCCATTCTTCCTGCCACGTTCTTCACCAGGGGCAGATACTCCTCCAGAAGCTTCTGCCTTACTTCCGGGTCGTTGTCCTCTTTGAACTTGATCCACTCTTTCTGAACCGGCATTTGACCTACCTCACTTCGTGAAGGTTTGAGCCGACCGGACACATCTTGCCTCTGTGAATCCCGCTTCCGCTACAAATGCTGGAAAAAGGGCATAAGTCGGGATATCGTTGTCTATATCGACGCCGATTTTCCCATTCTTTAGTTTTTGGGAAAGGTTCAAACGGAGCTTGCAGCAAAGAAGATTGTTGGTGTGTGAACAGAAGCGCCTTATCGTGACACTCGGCTTCACATGCAGCCACGTTTTCTGGGTTTGCTTGCGTCAAGACGACTCTGTTCGACTGTCCAGCGGGGTACAGGGACAAGTCCATCTCCAATCCTCTCAGTTCCGCTTTCCTTTCTGAGTTTCCTTCTTCATCCGGCCTTGAAAGTTTTTGCAAACTCTGTGCCAAGGCTCATCAGCCAGGTCCGATCGAGAGTTAATTGCTTGAAAGGCAAAACATTATGACAATCACCGTGAGGCTCGGTGTCCGACGGGGATTGGATTAATGGGGAAGGATTTTCCGGAATCGGGGGGAAAAATGTTCTTCTTCCTGTTGCGAGAGAATCTCGACACACCCACTTTCGGCCATTGTGCCCGGGGGGCTCTTCTCTCGCAGTTTTTGGAGCGAACAGGGTGACTAGTTATGCCGTCACTGGCAAGTGAGAGGCGGCCCGCAGTGGGTGGACGGCTGACTGTCTACCTCGGGGCCAGCCAAGGAAAAGCTTGCCCATTTGGCTGCTTACCAGAGACAGCATTCAGGCGCAAAAGCCGCTTCCGGCGATGAGTGATTACGACGAAATCCGGCTTTGCAGCCGTGACCTCAAGAGAAAAAGCGGGGGCGAGTGAACGAACAAAAAAGCGTCGATGACCGGCCTTGCCTCATATGGCTCGGGTCTCGACGCAACGCTTTCGGGTATCGTCAGCCAGGTGGCGGTATGGCTCTTCTAAGTGCTTGCCCTTCGGCTTCTCTGCTCCTCTGACGAATCAGGCCCGGAGCGGGCAAGATTCCTTCTCTCCGGCTCCAGGTATTCCCTGTCCCAGATGTCGTCAGTGAGCTCGGCGACTCTTTTTCCGTACTGACAAAGACCCTCTACGAAGTTCTCTGACTTAAGGGCTTCCGCCGCCTCTGGGTTGATGGGCTTGGCTTTGTGCTCCCTCACGATCTGGTAGAAGTGACGATGGTGGTCTCGGATAGGACAAGGGGTGATCTCATTGCCCACCAGGTGCGACGGTTGCATATAGCCGTACTCCGTCTGCCAGCGCCGGACGGCTTTCATGAAGGGAGTTGCGAGAATGTCGACAACGCTTCCACCGTTGGCGTATACGTCCTTTATATTGTGCGTGGAATAGGGTGTGAAAACGCAGGGCATTACGTTTCCGTTCCAGTCGATGTAGAAGTAACCTCCCGTCCTGCCGGCACACAGGCAGCCATCGCTTATGGCGCCCGAGTTCCAGAAATCGGCGAGAAACATCTTGTGCTTCTCCACCAGTTCCTTCTCCCTTAAGTACATCCTCAGCCTCTGCTCCGGCGTGATCAAAAGATCCAGGGTGAACTGACAACCGATGGGCATGTATTGAAATATCCAGGCATAGATGGCCCCCTGCTGATTGTAATAGAAATCAAGGAACTCGTCCGAAAGCAGAACCTCAGCGTTGTCTCTGGTGGCGGTCAGGGAGATGCCGAAAGGAACCCCCACCTCTCGCAGATTCTGCATGGCCTTGATAATCCTGGCATAGACCCCCTTCCCTCTTCTCGTGTCGGTCTCCTCCTCGAACCCTTCAACCGAGATGGCCGGCGTAACGTTGCCCAGTTCTGCCATCCTCTCGGCTTTTTTCTCGTCGATCAGAGTTCCATTGGTGAAAATCAAGATGTAATTGTCAGCATGGTTCTCCGCCAGATCCAGAATGTCCTTGCCCTGGCTTTTCCACAGAAACGGCTCACCGCCGGAGATGACGGTAAAGAATGATCCCCAGCATTTGGTCTTATCGGCCACGATACGGTCCACCAGATCGAACTCGAGCTTCTTCTCGGATTCAGAGAGGTCTCCGGCATAACATTGATCGCAGTGAAGGTTACAGGCTGCACCCGGACTGATGGTCAGGAAACCGGGTGGCTCAATTCCGTGCTCTTCCTTGAACTTTCGAAGCTCTTCCCTGCCTCCCAGAAATATATTTCCGAGGAGCACCTTGAGAAGTCCCTTCCTTACCCGCGGCGATATGTTCTTTCTCTTGAGGGCCTTGTCCACAGCGTAAAGCAGGTTCCTGGTTATGGCGTACTTATCCACCTGCACCCGTCGGGGGCGTTTCAGTGGATTCATCTCGACGAAAAGCTCGTAGATCTTCCTGTCCGCTTTCTTCAGGATCATACCGCGAATGGCGTCATTTGCCATGGCGGCATTGAGCAAGCCGGTAAACGTGGCCAAAATTACGGCTTTCCTTTTCTGATTGAGATCCATTCTCTCCCCTCCAGTTTTTTACTCGTTGCTCCGGAGTCCAGATCACGGCTCGTCCTCACATACGAGCTCACGCCACGCAAGAACTTGATTTGTGAAAGCCTTACCTTCGCGACTCCTTGCCGTGTGCTTTTGCTTATTCGAAACAATTAAGCGACCCTTGTCCAGAAGTCAAGTACAAAAAACCGAAAGTTGTGAAGGCCAAACACACATCGTACACTTTTTGAGAAAAAGATAAGGCAACACCCAAGAGATCTGACGTTTCTGAGGATGCGACAGACATCAAACTCTCAAGGAGGTTGTCTATGCTATTTGATGAGGTAACGGAAGCCCAGATGAGATACAACCGAAACTCAGAGATTGCCAGTAAGGTACGTGTACCTCTCTGCGGTCTAAGATACCGGAACATGACTCTGGCCTCTCGGAGTTAGCGTGCAGACAGTCCCTCTTCTGCTTCTGGCGAGATCGTTTAAACAAACCTAGTTCGCTGTCATCTCTCGCAAGCATCGATACAATGGCCCCTTTTTCAGAACCAGACTCAGCCTCTCATTAACTACGTTCAAGAGACCTCTCTTAGGCGTCCCACATGGCCTTGCTCGCCACAAGAAGATAGAAGTTGCTTCGAGGGCCGGAGAGGTTTCGGCTGTCGATGTCCCTGAGACGAAGGACTAGCCTGGCGCCAGGGGCGGAGGTGAGAGTGGCCTCCTGCACGAAAAAACGGCAACGATTCTTACAGAAAAAAAAGAACCGGGCGGCCAGCACGGCCGTCCGGTTTACCATCCGGATCCAAGCTACCTGAATCTGATATTCTACCGTCTGTTCGAATATGCCTCTTTTATTCCTGACTCCAGCCTTCTTCCGTCTCGGGGGCCGACCCCAGTTTCTGCATCTCATCCATTGTAACTATAGTAGGCGTGACGAAGATGACCAGGTCGCGATCAGCTATGCGGTCTTGGGTCCACCGGAACAGATAACCCAGCCAGGGGATGTCCATAAGAAAGGGGATTCCCACTCTGGTCTTATATTCCACCTGAGTGGTCAAACCGCCTATAACCGCCGTCTGGCCGTTTTCCACCACCACGTTGGTCTCGGCATTGTTGGTACTGATGACCACCCCGGCTTCCTCGAAACTGTATGAGCTTCGCTCCGGTTTGAGTTCCATAAGTATCCGGTTTTCCGACGTGACATGGGGAGTGACCCTGAGGATGGTTCCCACCTCTTCGAAAGTGATTACCACGTTTCCTGATTCGTCGAACTGCTTTATGGGGATCCTCTGCCCCATCTGAATATAAGCCTCGGTGTTGTCCACGGTGGTTATCTCGGGATGAGCAACGATCTTTCCTTTATTGCTCGACGCCAGCGCCGAGATGGCACCTTCCAGGTCAAAATCTCCCTGAACCGTGGCGAAGGTGTAAGTGGCGGTGGGATCGCTCACCCTGTCCGCGTTCTGAGAAAAGGCAGCCTCGCTTTTGTCCCCCGCCAGAAGCTGAGCGCTCTTTCTGGAGACAATGGACCAGTCGATTCCCAGTTCTTTCAAGGCGCCGGATTCGATTTCCAGAAGCTGTGCCGAGATTTTAATCTGAGACGTCTGCTTGTCCAGGGTCTCGACCAGGCCTTTCACCTTTTCGATGTGATTCGGCGTATCGCGAATGACCAGCGCATTGGTGCGATCATCCGTGTCGATGGTCCCTCTCGAGGAGAGTACTGTCTTCACCGATTTTACCATGTCCTTGGCGGTGCCGTGCGCGACCGGTATGACCGCCGTTTCCAGAGGAATCATTGCACTCTGTTCCACTCGGCGTTTTTCCAGAAGGGCCTGTTCCTGCATGAATTGGTCGGTGGGCAGCACCCGGATATAGCCTCTCTCTTCAACACCGGCCAGGCTGTAAGTTTTCAACAGGATGTCCAGGGCCTGCCGCCAGGTTACATCCTGCAGGCTCAAAGTCACAGAGGCCTTCACCGAAGGCGAGGCTACGATGTTCACTCCCCCGTAGTCAGCCAGGAAGTTCAGCACCGACTGAATGTCGGCGTTCTGCAGGTTTAACGCAGTGATCACCTTGCCGCCCTTGCCTGATTGAGCAGCCTCAGCCCGGCGGGTTGCTGCCGTGCCCAACCCAAGAAGCAGTATTCCCGCGGCCAGGAAAGTTGCCACAAGGATTACGCTTATCCCGCGCCATCCGTTCTTCGCCGCCATTTTCTTCATGAGCTACCTCTCCCTTTAATATTCCTTGTAGAGCTCCAAGACTACCACTCGGTGTCCACCATATTCTTCAACGTGGAAGGTCGCTGAGTCTCCCCCCACACTTATCACGTATCCGTCTCTGATTCTGTCCCCCCTCATCAAGATGTGACCGAAGCCCATCTTGTCTTCCAGCAAGGCCCGGTTTCCTTCTTCGTCCTTCAGGATACCTACCAACTTCAGATTCTCGAATAAAGGCAGTGGCACTACGCCAAAGGTCATGTCCTGCCTATCAGTCAGGGGCACGAAAGGATCT
>CAYFQZ010000667.1:0-2743 GCA_964345305.1 uncultured Ignavibacteria bacterium
ACCGTCCTCCGAGATATCCGGGCTAGCCTTTTTCCTCCAGAACTGCGGCCAGATTCTCCGCCATATTCTCGATCTCGGCCTCTACCAGGGTGAGAGGGGGCAGGAACCGCAGCAGACGGGCGCTCGGGTTGACGCCGACTATGAAGCCCCTTTGCAGCATTTCGTCACCTATGGCTTCCACTCTCAAGGCCTGGTTTGAACCGGAGAGTTCCAAGGCCGCCATCAGACCCCTGCCCCTGACTTCCTTGATGAAGGGGAATCGGTTCTTCAGGTCGGCAAGTGAGGCAATCAATCCGCTGCCAAGTCTCCGGCTGCGACTCACCAGGTCTTCTTCCCTTATCGTCCTGATAACCTCCGCGGCAATGGCGCAGCCCAACGGATCGTTCTGGTGCGACTGCACGTACCACAAGCCCTTCTTCTCCAGCTTGGCTGCGATTTCCCTTTCCATCACCACAACGCTTACCGGGTATCCGTTCCCCAACCCCTTTCCAACCGCCATTATGTCGGGTCTTATGCCGTAATGATTGTAGCCATACCATTTCCCGGTGCGGCCCAGACCGGTTGTGATCTCGTTAACTACTACCAGACCTCTGCACTTTCTAATTTGATCCACTACCAACCGTACCAATTTCTCCGGAGGGAATTTGACCTTGCCGTGGGAACTCCCTGGCTCGAACACGAAAGCACCGATATTGACCCAATCGCTGTTCTCCAGATTGCTACAACCCGTATGGCACCGGTCCTCTTTGCAGTCGGAGCAACCATAAAAAGATATCTTGATCCAGTTGTCATCTTTCATCCCGGCAAACCCGTAGGCTCCCAGATATGATTCCGAGAAGGACAGCATCAGGCTCCTGCCGGTTATCAACTTCGCCGCGCTTACGGCGAATTCCACCGCCTCGCTTCCCGAACTCAGGAACACACACTTTCCGTCCCTCTCCGAAACCGTATCCAGGAGCGCGAGAGCCGCTTCATCGGCCTGATAGTTGGTGAATCGATGCCCCAGGTGAATAACCCTGTCGATCTGCTCGTGGATCGCTCGGCTTTTGCCGGGGTGGGTATGCCCCAGCACCGTGCACCATATCCCTGACTCGAAATCAACGTATCTCTTGCCGCTTCTGTCATACAGGTAGCAGTTGTCCCCTCTGACAATATCGTCTCTGATGAAATCATGACATTCCAGTATATGTTTCATGCTCTGGTAACGGTTACGCCGGGTGCCGCGACGTCGGATTAATCGACCTCTCTCGATTTCAACTCATCCCAGGCTTCGAAGGCCCTTCTCAGGTGCGGGATGGTGATTGATCCACCTACCACAAGAGCTATGGCCAGCGCCTCATCCAGCTCACCGTCTTTCAACCTTTCCTGGTGACACCGGATGATATGGTATTTGACGCAGTCGTCGCACCTGAGCACCAGCGAGCTTACCAGACCCAGAAGCTCTTTTGTCTTGGCTGGAAGAGCTCCCTGCTTGTATACCTGGGAATCGATGCTCCAGAACCGCTTGATATTGGCGCCAGCGTATTTCATCACTATCTGGTTCAGTCTCTCTCTGTCTTTCTGAAATTGCTCGATGTTTGCCTGTTTCATGATTTCGCTCCCTTCAGGCTTCTCGGTCACGCAATCCTGCTTTGCAGACCCGGTTTTACGCTGCGTTGAGAGCCTGAGAAATGGCTTCGCGTATTCCCTCCTTCGGGGCCTCGTAACCCCATCCGAACTTCTTGCCGTTAACGAAGATTGCGCGCGCCAGTTGATGGCGCGAGAATACTGCCGGGTCGTGAGCAGGATACTCGTTGAGCACGACTGAGTCGCCGAACTCCTCTGCCACCTCCCTGACCCGCTGCGCTTCGGCGTCGCTGGTTGCGCAGAATGCATTCCAGAACAGATCTATCACCACCTTGCCGGCAATGGGCGTGAAGCGGTAGTTCGGCTTAAGAAATTCGGGCGGCTCCGCCGATTGGTCGAAAACCTTCCACATTATTACCTCATTGCTCAAGTAGTCCTTTTCTCCCTCGGATGTCACTTCCCGGGCCATGCTCACCGGGGAGAAGCCGCGTCTTTCAAAGAAGCGTGCTGGCATGAACCAGAAGTCGTGATAATATGCGACTGCTACAATTCCCTTTTTGCCCTGGCGACGAGCCTCTCTTTCTGCTTCTGCGACCAGGCTCGATCCGGCACCTTTGCCTTTCTGTTCGTTAAGCACATAGAGACAAGGGATAACCGATAGGTCTTTTCCCATCGGTCCCCAGGGACAGACTTCGATGGGCATGACATACAAAAAGCCTAACGGCTTGCCCTTCAGGAGAGCCACCTTGACGCGCAGTCCCTTCTCACGCATGGACCGCATCCAGGTTATGCGTCTGGCCCCGCATTCATCAGCCTCCTTTGTCTCCTTCACGTGGCTGCAGGTTCCCACAAAGTATTCGGTGGTTTCGTCCATCTCAAGAATTGTTATGGCTGACATTTGATCACCTTCTTTCTTAGTTTACTTCACCCAACGTCTTGTGGATTTGCGAAGTCCCGTAGGTCAACCATCCCCAAGCCTTGCGCTGGAGGATGGTTGATAACTTCCCGTAACCTCGCGCTACACGCAGTACGTGCCCCCTTTCTCTTCCGGATTTCGGAATAGGCTGGCGACCACCGCAATTTTGTCTGGCGGCCCGAGGACAAAAAGCGCATCGTTAGCAGTAAGTCGCATGTCTCCGTATGGGCTCGTGAGTATTCGTGAGTCCCGGCGTATTGC
>CAYFQZ010000668.1:0-2194 GCA_964345305.1 uncultured Ignavibacteria bacterium
CCTGCCCAGAAACAAAAAAAGATAAAACCTTGAACAGAAGACAAAAATGAGACTGACTACTCAAACAGTGTTACCTATGTGCCCGGTCTAATCTGTAACCTATGTCCGGATCGTACAGATTCGTCTTCTGTGGAAGCTTCTGTTGCACGTTCGGTTCGTAGGTCAGGCAACCTGGCACCTGACAAACAGAAATTCAGTGAACAAGAGGTGGTTGGCGTCATTGACTCACCCCCTTAATCCCCTCTCTTCTCAAGAGAGGGGGTATGGGGGTGAGTTGAGATTGGAATGTCGGGGCTGAATGCCCTGCTCTATGATTGTGTGGGAGATGTTTCTTCACATATAGAGGTCGAGAGTTAATTCCGCCTGTGCACCAAGCAGTCAGATCGGGGGCGCACCTTTGTTGGAGGAGAATTCGCCTCCCATCTTCGTTGTTCCGGTAGGTGTTGCCCGCCCTGGGACTCTAGAAGTAGACGCGAAAAGATGTAAAGTAGAAATCAGGATAGCCGCCGAACTCCGAGCGCAGCCTCAAGAAAGGGCCATAACCATAGTCGGCCAGGTATTCGGGGCTTTCGCCCAGACCCAGATACGCGCCGGCCGACAGATAGATGTCTTCTGAGAAGTTATACTCGACCTGGGGCATCAGGAAAACCGATGGATCGGTGAGATTGACCAGCGCTTGACCGTTGACGACGATCAGGGGCGTGATTTGACAGGAAAGTCCTAGTGCCAGGTAGTGCTTTCCCAGCAGATATGCCGAACCTTCTGCATACGCGGTTTTCTCAAATCTGTTCAGATAATCGTCGGACTCACCGGTCCCCGCATCGTTGAAATGATACTCGGCGAAAAGGTAGCTGCCGCTCCACAGAGCATAGTCTGCCCCCAGACTTGCGCGAAAGTAATCCTGATTCTGATCACGCTCATCGGAATCCAGAGCGCCAACCAGGACGTAGCCTCCTTCCAGCCAGAATCCCGCTCCGCCGACGGGACGGGTCAGATCGAAACCTGCCAGAAAGTTCTCTCGGAACGCGACGGCCAAAAGTGAAATATCGGTACGACTATAGTAAAACCTGCTTCGCAGGAACGCGGCGCTGTTTTCGAACGCAAAATCGTCGCCGAAGACGTAGCCCAAGTCCATCTCACCCATGAAGCCCATCGGCGCTCGAACCCTGACCGCATCCACGCCCATGCGATCCTCCACGTCCAGCTCGTTGAAGGGATAAGGCACCAGGACATCTGTAGGGTTGATCATGCGCGCCGATCCCCAGGCAATGGCCTGTCTGCCCAGGTAGATGTCGGCCAGCTCGGCATCTATGGTAAGATGCGCGCGATCCAGGTTTTGAAAGATGGCGAAGCTGCTTACCGAGTCATCTTTCTCGGGATAAAGACGGGATTTTATGTCGCCTGCCCGGTAGGTCTGCGGACTAAAACCCAAATCAAGCGTCTGCTCCTCAAAGAGGGATCTATCCTGCACTCGGGGAGAGATATCGTAAGCTAGGGTCAGCGACATCCGCGGGCTGATCTTCCCGAGCAGCTTGAGTCTGAGCCTGTTGTTAACCGCGCCTATGATCGGCTGAGTCTCTGGCAGACCCTCGGGCTCGGGCCGATCCAAAGCGGTGGAGTAGTTCTTGAAGTAGCCGCTGAGGGAAACTCGGTCTGACGCCGATGCACTTCCTTTCGGGTAGAATGCAAATGCAAGGATTACGAAGACGAGGAGCAGCCGCTGCATCTTCCCGCCTGACCGGACGCGACGTTTGACGCTCAAGTGCGCACCTCGTCGGTGTCGATCATGCCATCCTTAAGGGTCACCAGCCGCCTGGCCCGCTCCATTATCTGGCGATCGTGCGTGGAAAAGATAAAAGTGATTCCGCTCTTCTCGTTCAGTTCTCGCATCATGTCGAGCAGTTCGCCGCCGGTCTTGGAGTCGAGATTGGCCGTCGGCTCGTCTGCCAGGATTAGAGAGGGGCGCGAGACCATGGCCCGCGCGACGGCCACGCGCTGCTGCTGTCCGCCGGAGAGCTTGGTGGGCAGCCTGTCGGCGAAGCCTTCCAGACCCATCTCGGCAAGAATCTCCTCCACCCGTCGATGCCGCTCGTCCTTGGACACTCCTTGCAGCAGCATGATATATTCCACGTTTTCCTCGACGGTCAAGACAGGAATCAGATTGTAGGCCTGGAAGATGAAACCGATGTGGTCG